>NZ_LEKH01000007.1 GCF_001029505.1 Rubrobacter aplysinae
CATCGACAGCCTCCTCTCGACCGTGGTGCCGATGATCGGGCTGGGCGTTGGAATAGACTACGCGCTGTTCATCGTGAGCCGCTTCCGCGAGGAGCTGATGCGCCGGAGGACCCCTGAGGAGCGGCCGGGCCGGGGTGCGGTCGAGGACGCGGTAGCGGTAAGCATGGGCCGCACGGGAAAGACGATTCTGCTCTCCGGCATCATCGTCATGCTGTGCCTGTCGACGCTGCTGGTGGTCAACTCCCCCTCATTCAGCCAGATGGGTCTCGGGGCGTCGCTGGCCGTCGGCTGCGCGCTCCTCGTCGCCCTCACCCTTCTTCCCGCATTGCTCGGCCTGCTCGGCCACCGGGTTGAGTCTGGACGGCTGCCCTGGCGCGACAGGGTCGTCGGGGCCGAGCCCGGCGGAGATAGGCACGGTTTGCTGGCAAGGTGGGCGCGCCTCGTCATGCGTCGCCCCGTCATCGTCGCGGTGCTCGTCACTAGCGTTCTACTGGTAGCGGCAGTGCCGACGCTCAGCATGCGGCTCGGCATAGACCTCGGCATCCCGGCGCTTGAGGATACCCGAGTGGGCCAGGGCCAGCAGATACTGGCCGAGGAGTTCTCCCCCGGTCTGCTCTCACCGATCCAGGTGGCATACACCTCCACCGACGGCCCGCTCTCTGAGGCCGACCTACGGGCCGTCGCCCGGCTCGATGAGCGGGCGAGCCGGGACCCGGCGGTCGCCCGGGTAACCTCGGTCGCCGACGCAGCCGGAGCCGGGGGGCGGCAGAGCGACCCATCTCCAGAGCCGTTGCGCCAGTCGCCGCTCGTGAGCGGGGACGGTGAGAGCACGTATCTGACCGTGGTGCCCTCCGTAGAGCCGGATAGCGCGGAGGCGATGGACCTCGCAGAGAGGCTCCGCGGGGACATCGCGCCGGACGCCACCGGATCCGCATCAGACGCCCGGGTGCTCGTGGGCGGGTCACCGGCGGAGTTCGTGGACATTAGCGACGAGACCCAGGACAAGCTATGGGTAGTCATAGGGCTCGTGCTCGCGCTGTCTTTCGTGTTCCTGACCCTGGTGTTCCGGAGCCTGCTACTTCCCCTAAAGGCGATCCTGATGAACCTGCTCGCCACCGGAGCTTCGTTTGGGCTGCTGGTATGGACCTTCCAGCAGGGTCACCTGCAGGAGGTTCTCGGCTTCGAGCCGGGTAGCATCGTGGTCTACCTGCCGCTCATCCTCTTTGCTCTGCTGTTCGGGCTCTCGATGGACTACGAGGTCTTTCTGGTGCGCCGCATCCAGGAGAGTTGGCGGCAAACCGGGGACAACGAGCACGCCGTGGCAGAGGGCCTTGAGCACACCGCGCTGCCGATCACTGCGGCGGCCGCGATCATGGTCGCGGTATTCGGCTCTTTCGTGGCCGGCGAGGTCCTGGAGATAAAGCAGATCGGCTTCGCGCTTGCGCTGGCTATATTTCTGGACGCGACGCTGGTGCGCATCGTACTCGTGCCGGCCGTCATGCGGCTAGCGGGAAGGGCGAACTGGTGGTTGCCCAGATGGCTGGACCGTCGGCTACCAAGCCTGGAAGACGAATGAGAAAGGAGTGGATTGGGGGCAGTACTCGTGTCTTACACCCAGAAGCGCTTTGCGATATGCGCTACAACTCATGCTGCGTCGTCCTCGATCAGCTCACCCTGCACGATTATCCGGTCCTCGTAATCCGGGAGGGTGCAGGTCTGCAAGGTCACCACCTCCTTGCCTTTGATCGGGCTCATAACCTCGACATTTTCAGGGCCCACTACCTCTTTATTGAAGATCCTGTATACATACTCTCTACCGGACGCATCGGTAACGGTGACCTCGTCACCCTCTTCGAGCCTTGGAAGCTCGTAGAAGATTTTGTCCGAGGGCGTGCCGGGGTATCCGATGCGGTGGCCGGCTATGTAAGTGTTCGCCCCCTGCTGCCAGGGGTACCCCGTGCCGGGGACGCGGACGGTTCCCTGTTTGAGATTCTCCTCGGAGATCGAGTCAAAGACCGGTACGTCCTGCAGGCCCAGCTTAGGGATATCCAGGGAGAGCTTCTTGTTCTAGGGGCCTCCGGGGTCGCGGCCGAAGTTGAATGGCTTGACGGCCGGTATCGCGCCCGTGGAGGTGTCGGTGCCGACGAAAAGCTCGCGCGTACCGGAATCGTAATCCTCCGAAGCCGGCTCGGTCCACTCCCTGAAATCCGGCGAGCCGGTACGCTCTTTGCCCGAGAGCACCTCCTCAGGGGTCACCGCCTCTACCTGTTTGCCGGTGTTCTCCGGCGAGCCCGAGCCTGAGTCCTCTGAGGAAGCGCTCCCGCAGGCGGAGACCGTGAATGCAAGCACCGGCAACAGTGCCAGCATCACCACCCGACCATATAAAGTACGCCAGGTTGACGCCAACGCTCCCCGGCCGCGCCTCTCGGTCCTATTGCTCATTCACAGCCTCCTCTTATAACCGCCACAATACTGGTCAGTGGTACGCCATAGAGGCTTCAGGACTTCTCCACGAGCTCGGCGCGCACGATCAGGCGATCCCTATAGTCGGGCAGCGTGCAGGTCTGCAATGTGAGCACGTTTGTGCCGGCCACCGGCTCCGTAACGGACAGGTCCGAAGGCCCGGTCACGAAGCTCTTGTACACCTTGTAGGTGTACTCCGTGCCCTCGGAGTCCTCCACGAAGACCTTATCGCCGTTCTCCAGGCTATTTAGGTCGTAGAAGGTGAGAAAGCTCTCGGTGCCCGGGTAGCCAAGACGGTGGCCGGCCAGATAAGTGTTAGCTCCCTCTTGCCAAGGGAAGCCGGTCCCGCGCAGGTGTATCGCCCCATTCTCCTTCAGGGCCTCCTCGTCGTCTCCGGCGGCGTTCGGGACGGTGTCGTCCTCTATGCGGCTCATCTCCGGGACCGTCACCTTCAGGGTCTTGTCCTCGGGGCCGCCGGTTTGCCGGGAGGTAGTCTGCTCCACGGAGGGTACGCTGAAGCCCTCCGGGTCTGGCTCGTTGGTGGATCCAGCGCTCACACCCAGGCCGAGGAAGTTGACGGCGAAGATAGCAAGCATCACCAGCCCTGCCAACAAGAACCCGCCGCTTAGAGTCCATCTAATTGCGCTCTTTAGACTCATCCGCTTCTCCTGAACTGCGTGGTGCTCTGCATCAGCCGTAGGGCAGAGTTATCCACCGGGCGGCCCCGAGGCCGCTCATGGCCGGGATTAGGCTGGATAGGTTGCCACCTTGTCGGCCCGGACCACGAGACGGCCAGTGTCCGGTCCGGCCTGCATGAGCTTTGGTGTTATGTCCCACCAGGTACTCGGGTCCACGGAATCTGTGCAGGTCTGCAAGGTGATCATGTCCCTGCCGGCCACGGGCTCCGTCACCCAGTTCTCCGATGGACTGACCGCGAACTTCTCCGTGACCCGGTACTCGTAGGTGGTGCCGTTAGTGTCGGTGAGGTACACGGCGTCTCCGTTTCGCATGGCGGGCAGGTTGTAGAACTGGTAGCGGCTCTCGGTACCTTGCCATCCTATCCGGTGGCCCGCGATGTAGGTGTTTGCGCCCTCCTGCCACGGGAAGCCGGTGGAGGGTAGCTTCATCGCTGCCCGAGCCATCGTCCCGGGCGCGTCGGAGTTGAGTACCGTATCTCCCTGGACCTGAGCTAACCTGGGCACAGAAAGTGACATCGTCTTGTCGCTCGGCGGCGGGGGTGTGGAGGCCTCCTGTTTATCGGGCGGGCTATTATCGCCTTCATCGGTCTCTTGGTCCTGCTGTTGCTCCTGTGGTTCCTGCTCTTTCTGAGGAGCATTTTTCTGTGGAGCATCGGTTTGGGCTTTCTCCTGCGTTTCTTCTGCCGCCTGCTCCTGTGACTCCTGTCGAGGCTCCGATTCCTTCTGTGACGCGGTGGCCTCGCCGCCTCCAGAGCCATCTCCGGCTCCCTCGTCGGCGCCGGACGACGTTTCGGAGGGCTCCGCGCTCGCGGCCCCGGCGCCGCCGGAATCGTTCGCGTCCGCGGTCGCCGGACCTATCTCCGTGGACTCGTCCGCGGCTTCACCCTCGTACTCGTCCGCCGTGGGCGTCTTTTGAGGCCGTGCCGTGGTTTGTAGGGTATCCGGCTCCTCCTGAGTGGACCCGTTGGTGGTCTGCTCGGTAGTCTCTACCTCCTGGGTGGTGTCTCCGCCGGTGCCCTCCGGGTTGTCCGGCGCCCCGGTAGAGGCGAGCTGCGACATGGGCGGAGCAAAGGCCAGGGTGAGACCGGCGAGCGCGACCAGCAAGATCATAGCCACAAGGGCCGACGGTCCCAACCGGCCACGCCGTGTATACCGTGTATAGTTGTGTCTGCCTGCGGACAAAGCTCCGCCCCTATCGTTACGCTCTCCGGTTACGGATCGTGGTGATATATACGTTGGCGGCGCCTGTGGGGATTACCAGCCGCCGACGCGGACGTCGTTGTAGCCCTCGTCGCTGGCTTCTGGCGGCGGGTAGCTGTACAGGTCCTCGTGCAACAGACCCTCGCGGATCACCTCGCCATCCTTCTTTACGGTCTTGTACGTGCTCCACTTGATCCCGCGGTCCGTGTCCTTGAAGTCCTGCTCCGAGCGCATGGTGACCTCCTTGCCGTTTGGCTGGCCCCAGATCTCGGCCTTCAAAATCCCCTTCTCCGTTACGTACTCCCGGATCAGGACGTTCGAGTCCGTGGTGTTCTTGAACTTCATGTCTAGCTCGGGTATGCCCTGCCCCCCGAACCATACCGTCGCGTCGAAGCCCGGCCTTATATACGGCAGCGTCGTGTAGTGCGGCGTGCGCTCCACTATCTCAAGGCCGGCGTACTGGGCGGCCATGTACACGGTCGAGGTGACCTGGCAGAGCCCGCCGCCGAGCGCCGAGGTCTCCCCGCCGTCGGCGAAGACCTTTGCCTTTTTGTAGTCCAGACCCGCTATGTGCTCGTTCATGGAGAACACCTCTCCGGGCTCGAGGACAGTGCCGTCCACCGCTCCAGAAGACATCCTCAGGTTCTGTTTACGCGCCTCGCTATCCGAGTAGCGGTAGTCGGTCTCGAACTCCCCGAGCTTTTTGGTGGGGGCCATGCTTTGCAGATTCTCGGCGCTCTTCTCGGGCTGTACGCTCTTTGTGGCAAGCGGGATCTCTCCATCCAGCTTGGGTAGCGACTCATCCAGGTTCCCGAGCGTCTTCTGGACGTCGAGCTCGCTGCCCGGCTCGCCGTCCACCACCTCCAGGTCACCGGAGCCCGAAGCCTCGTAGCTGGCGTTCTCCGGCTGCTGGTCCACCTCGCCGGCGAACCCGGAGACGATTTCCTCCGCCGCCTGCCGGTCGTAGGAGACCGCGGCGGGTATCGAGACTCCGGTGGAGGAGCCGCGTACCGCCGCGACCGACCGCTCCACGAAGTTTCCGTCCCGGCCTACGTCGTAGGCTTTCTCCACGCTCTTCCGGTCATCCAACGCGATACCCAGACTCTGTGCGGAGACCTTGCCGCCGTCCGGTGCGTCGCCTCCGCTCCCGTTCACGAAACTTATCTGGGCCAGGCTCTGCGAGGCCCCGGCCTCCAGGGCTTGCCGGGCCTCGGCCTTGCTCATTCCGCCGACGTCCACGCCCCCGATCTCGACGCCGCGCCTTATGCCCTCGTCACCGCGGGAGAATCCTAGGGCCGCAACCAACACGCCCGCTAGCACCAATGCCAGAAGCACCGCGCCCACCGTCCTGCGCCGGCGCCGGAAGCTGCCCCGACCGTAGACCTTAAAACCGGCTCCCTCGCCTCTCGCCTTAGAAAACGCCTCTCGCCTCATTGTCCCGTAGCCTCCTTTTCCGTAACCGCCCCGACCGGGCCCCGGCTCTTCTACGCCCCGGGTGTGGCCTTACCATAGAGATAACCGCCGTTCTACCGGCTTTGCTAAGGCCGCACCGGCGCGACGTCGACTTCAGTCGGCGGGAGCTTGCCTTCGTCGGTCTCAAGGGCGTAGTACGTGCTGGTGTATATAGGTCCGCTGGAGACGACCTCGCCCTGGGCGTTCTTGACGGTCTTCGTGGTCCTCCACTTGGATATGTTCTCGTTCTCGACGAGGTTCTTTGAGTCCATCGTGACTTTTTTGCCCGTGGGCTGGCCCCACACCTCGGCGTAGATGTAGCCGTCGTCGGCGACGTACTCCCGGATCATGACGTAGCCCTCGGTGGTGTTGCGGAACCTCATGTCCAGCTCCTGGCCCCGGTAGCCGTTCTCGGCGCCGAACCACACCGTGGCGTCGAGGCCGGGCCTGATGTAGTTCAACAGGGCGAAGTGTGCGTTGCGCTCCACTATATCCAGCCCGGCGTAGTTGGCGGCCATGTATAGGGTAGAGGAGACCTGGCACAGCCCGCCGCCGGCGGCCTTCTCCACCTTGCCGTCGACGAACACCTTGGTCTTTTTATAGTCCAGCGGGGCGAGGACGTCATTTGCGGATAAAACCTCGCCGGGGGCCAGAGTCTGCCCGGTGAGCGCCTCCGAGGCGGTCCTCAGGTTGTCTACCCGGGCCGGGGCGTCGTCGCCGGTGCCCTCGAAGGTGGTGCGGTACTTGCCGATCAGCTGCGTCGGCCTCTGCTGGCGGGCCTCCTGGGTGGTCAGCTCGGGTACGTCCTCCGCCACGGGGACCTCGTACTCGCGTTTACCCTGGAGCAAACCGCTCCGGAGCTCGCCGAGGAGCTCCAGGGTCTGTATGCTCTGTCCGGTCCGGCCGGGCACCACCTCTACGCTGTCGCCCGCAAAGCGATAGTCGGCCTCCCTGGCCTCGACGTTGATACTGGAGTACATCCCCGAAAGCTCCGAGCGCAGGGCCTGCGGGGAGAGGTAAACCTCTAGTCTGCTACTCTCGGGAGTGACGTTGATGAGCCCGGCGATCTGTCGCGGGCTCAGCTCCCACCGCTCGCCGTCCGCGGCCAGTGTGGCCGGCTCGCTGATGGCGGTCCTGACCTTCTCGGCCGTGTTCTCGGCCTCGGCGGTGCTGATCTCGGGCCGTGTCGCCCCGCCGGCGAGCTCCGCCTCGCCCTCCAGGCTCTCTATTGAGCCGCGGATGTTGGCCGCGGTCTGATCCACGTCGACCTCGTAGCCCTCCGCAGACTGCGAAACCTCGACACCCGCCAGGGACACCGAGACCCCGGCCTGGGTGGGGTCTTCGCCAAGCCGCCGCGCCAGGCTCTCCGAGACGTCGCGGACCTTCTCCCCATCGTAGGCGACTTCAAGGGGCACCTCGACGGTCCCTACGAGTCCGCCCGCACGCTCCCTGGCCCGCTCGATGACATTTCCCTCGCGGCCGACCTTTCGGGCATTCCGCACCGTTGCCTCCACATCGGGACGCACCCCGACGCTCTCGGCCGGAACGGTCACTTCTTTACCGTCGCCGCTCACCCGGATCTCGTTCAGCGCGTAGGCGCGCTCCCGAAGAAGCTTCTCCGCCTCCTCGGTGGACTTACCGCCTAGGTCTAGCCCGCCGGCCTCGACGCCGCGCGGGATGCCGCCCTCGGAAGCCTGCGGACTCGCCCCGAGAGCCGCGAAAAGGACCACTACCACGCCGAGCAACGAGGCACCGGCCAAGAGGAGCCGCGTACGCGAGCGCCGCCGGCGCCAACGCCGGCCAGACCCCGCTCTGCCCCGTCTGATAACTGTTGAGTCTCGATTCATCCTCCGCCTCTGGTCGTGTCCTGCTCCGCCGCCAACGGCGGCCCGTATCCGGAGACCATCGCAACCCCAGACCGAACCGTGACAGAACCACCGTCAACCAGGATCACGGACGGGGTGTGGGACTCCGGCGCTTATTCACCCGCACATATGAATGCAGGCGCATAGGTTATCAGTGAGGCGCGGTTGCGTCCATGAAAATAATCAGGGTAGCCGTCTCGGCATCTCTCCCGCCGGCAGACGAAAGGCCGGGGGCTCCGATTCGGGGCGGACGTTGTGCGAGGCTTCGGGACACGCTTTTCTGGCGGGGCGTGTCCGGTATCCGGATATTGTTGGAACTCCCTACTTTCTAAGGGCATCTCGTAGCAGGCTTCGTCTAAGGGCATCTCGTAGCAGGCTTCGCATCAAATATCTGTGACTCATGGGTGCCATACAGCTTGCAGCACTGACCTCGGCGGAAGCCACTTCTGCACTCATACGAATAGTCTCTTCCAATAAAAGTCGGGAGACCTCCTTGACTCTACACTATGGTGAAGGGTTTATATTGGCTAGGCATGAAGATGGAGAGTACAGAGATGAAGCTGATGCAGATCGGAGAGGTGTCCCGGCTTTCGGGGTTACCCGTGAGGACCGTCCACTACTACGAGGATAGGGGGCTCTTGGAGCCGGCTTCCCATACGGAGGCGGGCTACCGTCTCTATGGCCGGGAGGAGTTGGCGCAGCTGAGGTTCATTAGCCGGGCGAAGCTCCTGGGTCTCACGCTAGAGGAGACGAGGAAGCTGGTCGCTCTAGCCGAAGGGTGCAACCGGGGCGAGATCGTCCCGGACCTCGAAGAGACTCTACGGGAGAAGTTGCGAGAGACCGAGCGAAAGATGGAGGAGTTATCCGCCTTCAAGGAGAACCTCCTCTACTACGAGAGGCAGCTATCCGAGACCGGGCCGGCGGAGCTCTGCGGAGAGGAGGCGAGCTTCTGCGGCTGCGTAGACGCCGTGACCGGCACCGACTCCGAAGACTGAAGATGCTCATCGACCCGGACATAAGGAGGAACACATGACGTCTCGCACGAGCACGCGACAGCAGGAACAGCGGCAATCATCCTCGATGGCCCAGGGCCGCCTGGCACGGGGTTTCGGCTGGGGAGTGGTTGCCACGCTTGCGATGTCGGTGCTTATGATCGTGGCCACAGCGACTGGGCTATCCCCGATGCCGATGCCCGTACCTGCGGCCATCGTGGGCCAGGTACTTGGGGGAAATCTGCCCCAGCCCCTCATAGTGCTTGTGGCGGCTCTCAGTCATCTGGCCTTCGGTGGCGTAGCGGGCGCGGTACTTGCGGCCCTCACAAGGCCGATAACGCTCCTAAAAGGACTGGGCTGGGGGATTCTTCTGTGGGTGCTCATGGGGGTCGTCTTTTTGCCGTTCGTGGGCTGGGGGCTTTTCGGAACCTCGATCGCTCCCCAGATCGCGGTGGCGACGCTCGTACTGCACCTGGTCTATGGCACCACCCTGGGTTTGCTGCTGGATCGGGGTAAGAGCGGGGAGTAAGAGTCGCTTACAACAAAATGGTAACAGCGATCCTAACCCAGCAGACGACGACCCTTGCTTTCGAGTTTTGCGCAAAAATAGCGCTATAGCACTTGACACTCTAATTTCATGAAAGGTCGCTTACTCTCGGCGAGGAATCTCCTTCCCGGTCCGTCCATTCGCATAGTGCGCCGAAGATGCACCCCAATGCCGCCCATAGAACCAGTTGGGTGCCCAGAGCCGAAAGTCGGAAATCCCACAGCAGTCCGGCCGGGAAACCCCCCGGGTCCACGGCAGCCGGAAGCCCCATGAACAATCCCGCAACGATAACCGCAAACCCCACTCCCACCGCCGTATGGCGTACGGGAGGGCTAACCTCTCGTTCCCGGAGTCTCCTCGCTACGTACCAGGCCACCAGAACAGCGAGCAGGGACAGTATGACCATGGTGAAGTATGCGGCGGTGCGGGCCCCGATAGTCTCCGGGCCTCCGACGGTCGGCGGATTGGCCGGATACTTGAGAAAGGGCAAAAGGATTGCCCCGGCGAACACAGCTGCCGAAAGAGAAAGGCTGCTCCTCCAATCGCTTACGGAGGCCATCCGGGGCCGGAAATACGCATACGCCAGCCCGAACAGACCTCCTACGGCCAGTCCGGTTAGGCCGGTGGCGAAAAAGAGTCCAACCTTCTGGGTCGAGCGGCTAAAGACCTCCTCTTCGGGGGCACCGCCCGAGGAGGCTTCCTCGAGTTGGATGGCCCCCTCAAGGGATGATTCTCCTACGAAGAACGCGAAGACTCCCGCAAGGAGTCCCGCCAACAAGCCAGCAGCTAGTCCCCGGCGCAGATACGACGTAGTCATTATTCTCAGCGCTCCTAGTGGCAGGGAACGGCCAGCAGGTGGCGTCCATCGTGGAAGAACTCGTGGAGGTAGTTGCTGGCCTCAGCTGCCGACCCGAGCAGGGGTACGAGCAACTCTCCACTGGCGGATAGCAGGACGAAGAGCATCAACACCAACAGCGCCCCCGTAACCCAGCTCCACCAGGGCATCCCTCCCGGAGAGAGAACCCGCTCTAGAGAGCCTCTGTGCATCGGAAACCTCCTTATCGGGGTCCTCGCCCCGGTCGGATTTCGGGCAGCGATTCAGTCTCCTGACTCCCGGATCGACACTCCCCCCGGCCTTCCCGTTCCTCGACTTACCGGAGCTCTCTATCAGAGCTCCGTCGGAAACCGTGGCCTTACTTCGGGGCTCGCTACCCGGTTACAGTGGCGGGACCGTGCCGGACTTTCACCGGCTTCCTGGCTCTCCGCCGCCCTCATTTTTTTGTGATCGCTAGCATACGGCCAAGCCCGACGGGCGTCAAGACAGCGGCCGGCTTACGCAAGACTCGCCCCACGAGCTTCTGCCCTCTTTATCCGTCCTTATCCTCCTGATGCCGTGCCGGGGAAGAAGGTCTGGTAGAGCAGAAATACGTTCAGCGCGATGATCAGGCCGATGACCACCGTTGCCACTATGGTGGTCAGGCGGTGGTTGACTAGGCCGCCCATTATCTGCCGGTTGCGGCAGAAGATCAAGAGTGGGATGAGGGCGAAGGGTATGCCGAACGAGAGCACCACCTGGCTCAAGATCAGTGCGGTGGTGGCGTTGACCCCAAGGCCGATGATGACCAGTGCCGGGGTCATCGTGATCAGGCGTCTTAGGACCAGCGGTATCCTGCGGTTTATGAAGCCCTGCATGACCACTTGTCCCGACATGGTACCCACCGCAGAGCTCGAGAATCCGCTCGCCAATAGCCCGACGCCGAAGAGGATGGCCGCTGTGGGACCGACCAGCTCGCCAAGCCGGGCGAACGCGACGTCCAGACCCTCGACGACGGGGCCGTTCTGGAAGAATAGGGCCGCGGCCATGATCATCATCGAGGCATTTATCACTCCGGCGAGGCCCATGGCGATCAGGATGTCCACGAACTCGAAGCGGAAGATCCTCTTTCTCTCTTCCTCGGTGCGGCCCACCACCCGGCGCTGGGTAAGCGCCGAGTGCAAGTATATAACGTGGGGCATGACCGTGGCCCCAAGGATGCCGACAGCCAACAATACGCTGTCGGTGCCGGCGAGCTGCGGGGTAAAAAGCCCGCCGAAGAGAGGTCCGGGCTCCGGCTTGGCCATAAACACCTGATACCCGAAGGAGAAGACTACCACCCCCACCAGCGCGGCGATCCCCGCCTCCAGCGGCCTAAAGCCCCTGCGCTGCAACTCCAGAAGCCCGAAAGAGAAGACCGCCGTGATCAGCGCCGCCGGAAACAGGGGGATACCGAATAACAGATTCAGTCCCAAAGCTCCTCCGATGAACTCCGCCAGGTCGGTGGCTATGGCGATAACCTCGGCCTGGACCCACAGCCCGAACGTCACCGGCTTGGGAAAGCGCTCCCTACATAGCTCCGGCGAGTTCTTGCCCGTAGCGATGCCCAGCTTTGCCGACATCGACTGGATGAGTATCGCCATCAGGTTAGAGGTGAGAACCACCCAGAGCAAGAGAAACCCGAAGGTAGACCCGGCCGCGATGTTGGTGGCGAAGTTGCCCGGGTCTATGTAGGCCACCGCTGCGATGAACGCCGGCCCCAGGAACGGCAAGAACCGCTTCACACCACGCTTCTGCCCCTTTAAAGCCGCCTCCGCCGCCCGTATCGTGGCGCTTTCCCCTGGCAGGAACTCCCCAGGAGTAGTCTCCTCGGAAGCGTTCGTGTAAGCCATAGAAGTCTTCTCCTAATCTATTTTATTAACCAACGCTAAATTTATTAACTGACAAAGCTAAAATCAAGCTGATGTTATACTTGATGCTTGATTTAGGGTTGACTACACTAAGGTTCATGATGAGCGATCTGGCGACGACTCGACAGCTGTCTTCTTCGGTGGGAGACTATCTAAAGGCCATCTGGGAGGTGGCCGGGACGGGCGGGGCCTCCACCAACGACGTTGCCGTCCGGCTCTCGGTGGCGCCCGCCTCGGTGACCAACATGTTCGGTCGGCTGCGGGAGATGGGCTTGGTCGAGTACGAGCGCTACCGGGGGGCTTTTCTCACCGAGCGTGGCTTAGAGGAAGCCCTGAGGCTGTTGCGTCGGCACCGGCTGATCGAGACCTTCTTGCTGGAGCACCTGGGTTATCCGTGGAAGGGGGTACACGAGGAGGCCGAGCGCCTCGAACACGCAGTGTCGGACGTTTTCGCGCAGCGCCTGGCCGAGTTTCTGGGTAGTCCCGAGCGCGATCCGTATGGGGACCCTATCCCGCGGGCGGACGGTACCCTGGCGCCGGAAGAATCCTGGCTCCTGGACCAGACGAAGGTCGGCGAGCGGGTCCGCGCCTATCGGGTACAGACCTCACCAATAATAGGTTGAAGCCAGTGTGCAATCGGCTCCGCAGTTCCAGGCATGATTTTCGCCTGGCCGTCGGCTGTGGCATCTTTCAGTTCTATCTTGGAGACACTTAGCTGGCCAGAGGGTGTCGAGGCATTGCCGCTTCCACCCTACAGTCCCGAGTTGAACCCGGTGAAGCGCTACTTCCAGGAGCTTCGGGCCAAGCTCTCCAACAAGATTTTCGAGACCATTGAGGAGATCATGGAAGCCTTGAGCAGGGCGCTCGCACCGTACTGGGAGGACCCGACGAAGCTGGCGAGCCTCACCGGGTACGGCTGGTGGCTACGGAGTCTCCCTGACATGAAGACATCACACTAGCAAATCGGGATTACGACCTCGCGCGGCGTGAGGTTCAAGGGGAAGAGAAAGAATGTTCAGAAATTCTTCACATCCTTGTCCAGTGACTAGACTCTAGCCCATCAAAACCCGATACCGATAGAGTCAACCCATCAATGCAGAGTTTGTCTAGTAGGGTCGGTTTTCGGGAGAAACCTACATAGGATACGCCACGACTTCCAGGGCACCGAGCCCGTACCAGATCCCGAAACAGGCCGCGAGAACCCCGAAGACCGGTACCGCGCGGTCGAAATGTCTCGCTATAGGGCCGCGCGCGAGGGCCACCCCGAAAAACGTGCTCAGCAGGGCCATGGACAGGGCGGTTCCCAGCGCGAAGATGAGCAGGGCGCCGGTCGCTACCACAGGACCCCTAATCGTGGAGACTAAGAGCAAAGTGAGCCCGGCCGAGCCGCCTACTCCGTGCAGTAGCCCCACGGCGTAGGCTGAGAACGGAGTCCGAAACGGCGTGACGTGGGAGTGCTGCTGGTGCTCCGGGCCGCTGGCGTGGCCGTGCAGGTGCCGGTGAGGCTCGCCGTCCGGGTGGCGGTGGACGTGGGCGTGGAACATACCACGTCGCCACCTGAGCAACAGGCGCGCCGCCAAAAACACGATCAGTACCCCTACGGCGACCTCGGCGGCTTGGACCGCCGCCTCGGGCAGGTAACGTCCCAGGAGCACGAACGGGAGTCCTACGACCAGTAGGGTGGTGCCGTGGCCGAGACCCCAGGTCAGGCCCAGAGAGGCCGCGGTCTTTACCGTCCCCCGGTCGGCGGCGACCAGCGTGGTAACGGCGGCCAGGTGGTCCGGGTCGCTGGCGTGCCGCAGGCCGAGAAGAAGGCTCACCAGCAGGATCAACCCCAGGCCCGCACCGCCCTGCATCAGGCCCTCGAGCCAGGTATCTATAGCGCCCACAACCGCCTCCTCCCGGGGATCCTCGTCCCCTCCGGATTACTCTCGGCGGCGGGCCAGTATCCTGACTGCCGGATCGTAGCCTTTCCCGGCCTTCCCACTCCGTTACAAAGAAGTACAGGAGAAGTGGCCTTACGCCCGCGCGAACGGCGCGCTGGGGAACGCTCCCCGGTCACAGTGGCGGGACCGTGCCGGACTCTCACCGGCTTCCTGGACACCGCTGCCCCGATGACTTGGCGCCCGGCAGTATACAGAGCTCCGGGTGCGGCAACCAGAGCGGCCCCCGCGGGCTCACGTCGCGGCTAACAGACCGACTAAGACCCCTTCCGGATCTCCTTTGCCGTTCTTTATCGGCCCGGGACCAGAGCGACGGGGACGCCCGTCCAAAACCCCAAGTCCCGGCATGCGTATGAGTCGGCAGTGCTTATGTTGAATACTAGACCTCGAATACGGCGGGGGGCGCCCCGCCGCTGCATGAATGGATACGGGGCGGCGCGCCCTCTTACCCGGATGCTGCTGGCCGGGATCAGTCTAACTCTCCTGGCCGTGGTTGCGCCCTACCACGCATCGGCGGCGACCACTCGCGGTTTTCACGGCAATCCAGCCGATCAGGCCTCCTCAAAGCCGGAACAGACGGGAGAGAATGTCTCCGAGCTGTTCGGAGACGCCGTCGTGGACCGGCGGGTGAACGGTGACGTCCGAGTCGTCTCCGGTTCCGTTAACGTAAGGGCTCCGGTGGCCGGCGACGTCCGTTCCGCGTTCGGAGATGTCACGGTCTCGGCGCCTGTCGGGGGGGATGTACAGAGCGCCTTCGGGGAAGTATACCTGGAATCCCTGGTGGCGGGCGACGTCGAGCTGGGATCCGGGGATCTCGTGCTGGGACCCGGGGCGCGCGTCCGCGGTCACGTCTCCGTCGGGGACGGCCGTACGCTGAGGGCGGCCGGCTCCACCGTGGGCGGTCCTATAGTAACCGGCGCCGAGGCCGCCCGCGTACACCCGTCGTCCGCCCTCCTAAGGCCGTCCGTGTCGATAAAGATCGTGCTTGCCCTAACGTTCGCCGCCTGTGGCGCGTTGGCTGTGATGGTGGGCCGTCGTTGGCTGCTGCAGAGCGCCGGGACGCTGGCGCGGCGGCCGCTACGGTCTGTACTGGCGGGCCTGGCTTCGGCGGCGGCCGCCGCGGCCGTTACCGGAATGCTATTGATCTCCGTCATCGGTATGCCGCTACTCGTGCTTTTCATACCCGTGGTACTCGCCCTGGCGCTCTCCGGCGCGCTCGCCGCCTCGTACCATGTCGGCCAGAAGGCGCTGACCGCCATCGGCCTGCGGGACCACGCCTACGGCATGGCCGCGATGCTCGTGGGTACCGCTTTGATCTCGGCAGCATACATGATCCCCGTGCTTGGTGAAGTCGTCCTCCTCGCCGCCGCGCTACAGGGCGCCGGCGGCGTGGTTCTCACCGCTCGCGACTCGGAGACCTTACGCAGATATTATCCACTCCGAGCGAGGTCACGATGGTAGTCCGCATCCGTTGTGGAGAGTCGGCGCCGGAGCGGTTGGCCGAGGCAACGGACAGACCCGGGCCACGCTCGGCTAGCCGTTCGCCGGAAGACTCCGGCATGGACGGGAACGCGGCGGCCCCCTGTTTGGGGCCTGCGTGAGACTCGGGCGGCTTCCGGGAGGAAAGGGACAATTTCGGGCACCGGCCGCGGCGGCTCTCGGGGTGACGGTTACGCTGCTCGCGGGCACCCTATATCTCCGCACGCTGGCTCCTACGGTGCTGTACCAGGACTTTCCCGGTATGTCGGACTCCGCGATGCTGCAGGCGACGGTGGCCGTGCTCGGTATAGGACACCCCACCGGGTACCCGACCTACACGATGATCGGCAAGCTCTTCACCTATCTGCCCGTGGGAGATATGGCCTACCGGGTGAACCTGCTCTCCGCGTTCTCGGGGGCCGCGGCGGTGCTCTTTACCTATCTGGCCGGGCTCAGGCTAACCGGACGGGCGGTGGCCGCGGCGGTCGGCGCCCTTTCCTTCGGACTCGCACCCGTGTTCTGGGGCCAGGCCGTCATCGCCGAGGTCTACACGATGAACGCGGCCCTCATCTCCCTGGAGCTGTGGCTGTTGTTGGCCTGGCGGGACGCCCGGCGGGAGGGCTTGCTGCTGCTATTCGCCCTGGTCTCGGGTCTTGCCCTCACCCACCACGTAACCAGCGCGCTGCTAGTGCCGGTAGGCTTGGCTTTCGTCTTCGCGGTCGACCGGCACGCGCTGGCCCGGTGGAAACTGTTGTTGCGGGGTGCCGGGCTCTTCCTGGCCGGGCTTCTGTCCTACCTTTACCTGCCGCTAAGGGCGGCGACGGAACCGCCGCTGAACGAGGCCGATCCCTCGACCCCCGGGCGCTTCCTGATGCTCGTCACGGGCGGAGGCTACGTACAGAGACAGCTAGTGGACGATGGAGGCTCCGGGAGCGGAGCGGGCGCCAGGCAACTGGTGATCGATGCGCTCGGCAGGATGTACGAGCGTCTCACGGGCGAGTACTTTCTCGGACAGTTCCCCGTGGTCCTGATGCTCGTCGGGGTCGTCGGAATCGGCTCTCTCCTCTTTAGGGATCGGTCTGCGGCGCTACTCCTCGGGATACCGTTCGCGGGTTGGTCGGTCCACGGGCTGCTATACACGTTCGTCGATTTCTACGTCTTCTTTATCCCCGCGTATCTGGTGTTCGGGCTCTTCGTGGCGCGCGGCGCGGGATTCGCCTTGCGCGGCATGGAGAACGTCGCCGGCTCCGGCTGCTCCCGGATGGCGTTAGCGGGCGCTCTTCCGGTCGCCGCTCTGTCGGTGATCTTGATCGTCACTCCGCTACTCGAAGCGCCGGAGACCTACAGGGCCGTAGACCGCAGCGGGGATTACCGGGGGCGCGAGATCATAGACACCGTGGCCCGGAAGGCCGAACCCGGCGCGACGGTACTCCACCACCGGAGCAACCTCTGGTACATGGTGCTTGTCGAGCAGCGCCGCCGGGACCTTACGCTGGTGGACCCTTTCAACACGGCCTGGGTCAGGCACACGGACATGGTCTGGCCCGCGCCGGTGGACCGTAAGGAGGCGGCGGCACGCTACGGCACGGACGACGAGACCGGGGTCGAGACCGCCCGCAAAGCTTCGCGAAGGGGTCCAGTCTATCTCCTGAATCAAGATGGTCTGGATACCAGTGCCTTCGAGCGCGCCGGCTTCGAGGTGAGGCCGGCCGGCGAGAACGGGATACTCTACAGGCTGGTACCCGAGGATCGCGGGTGAGCCTATGCGTGCCGTACGGGCGGCGGACAGGCTCCCGAAAGGAGTACGCTCAGAGTGTCCGGCCTTCCTGGGCGGGGTCGCCGTTGCCCGTCTCGTGAGTAGCGTCCCGCATGGACGCGCTCGAGGGGTCGTCGATTAGCCTGGACACGAGGCTTATGACGCCGGTGCCGTAGCCGAGCACTACGAGGAAGATTCCGAGGTCGAAGGCGACCGCCGTGATGAGCTCAAGGGTGCCAAGGTATATGACGTCGGCGCCTGGCGGCGGGTACTGGGTGAGTATGGGGTCCCCCAAGAATAGTGGGACTACGGCGATGGTCAGCCCGATCAAGAGCCCTGCGTAGGATAATCTTCCGATGCCCCTTACCGGTAGCTTCTTCTCCACTTCGCGCCGGCCGAAGGCCAGATACTGCATGGCGATTCCGAGCGCCGCGACCGCCCCGGCGGCGAAGCCGTCTCCGGGCTGTACATACCCCTTGACCAGGATCGCGATCGCGGCTATCAGGGTGGGCGCCAGCAGAAGCCGGGCGACTACCCGGGTCATGATGCTCGTGGCCTCGCCGGGCGACTCTTGGGGCATGTGCTTACCGTCGCCCGTCCGGCGGCACGAGCTCGTACAGGAGCCCGGGTTCCACTGGGACCACTTCGAATCCGGCCCTCCGGAAGCGGGAGCCTCCGACCAGCCCCTGGTCGAGTATATATACCGGCCCCTTTTCGGCGGCTTTCTCCGCGGCGGTGACGCCGAGGTCGTCGCGGCTGGTAGCGTGACGGCGGTCGGTCTCGTCGGGGGGAAGATTCCCCGGCCAGACGGCGTCGTAGTGCCGAGGTCCCCAGGAGGGATAATAGGGGTCCACCAGCGTGAGGTCCTCGCGCCGACCCTGGACCACGACCATGTACCAGAGGCTGCTCCGGTGGTGTATGACGGTCGCGTCCTGCTCGACGTTCTCCGCCACCGCTTCTATGATCCTGCGACCCTCATCCTGGCCGCTGCGATCCACCTCCGCGTAGGTCTCCGCGGCGGCCACCAGGGGCAACAGCAGCGCCGCCGCGGCGAACGGAAGGTAGGAGGCAAGCCGAAGCCCGTACCGTTCGGTCGCGACCAGTCTCCGCACGGTATCGAGCAGGGCCGCGAGGCCGACCGAGATCCAGAGCGCGAGCACCAGATAAGTCGGAATGAAGTAGAGCTGAACGTCGAGGATGGTGTAGGCGAGGGCGTACAGTAGCCAGCCCCCGAACAAGAAGCCGGTGAGCGCGGCGGACGGCCGGTCTCGGCGGAGCAGGATTACTAGTCCGGCGACCCCCGCGGCGAGCAGGAGCCACGGAAAGTTCTCGAGCAGATCCTCGCCGTAGAGGCTTAGATCCTCTAGGAGTGAGCCGGGGCGCAGGGTGAGGAGGCGTCCGTTAAGCCGCGCGCCGCTGACGAGCGCAAAAAAGCCGCCGACTGTTGAGGGATCCGCCTCCATGCTCTCGGGCCTCATGGAGGCTCGTACGGGCAGATACAGGTAGGGCGTGAGCCCGAGGGCAAAGAGCCCCACGCCCTTGAGGGCCAGCCTCGCCTCGAGCAGCTTCCGCCGGTCGGCGAGCGCCACGAATAGAGCCCCGGCGGGAAGTAGGAGACCGCTCGTGAGGTGATTGGCGAGCGAGAGGCCCATAAAAAAGCAGGCGGCCAGCAGGTACCGGTCGTCCCGGTTGGACCTCCAGAGGAGCAGGACCGCAATGGTCAGGGCGATAAACAGCGCGTTTAAGGGGTAAACCTCGGCTATCGTGGCCTGCGACCAGAGAGTCTGGCCGAGCCCAAAGGAAAGGGCGCCCGCCGCCGCGGCGATGACGTTCCGCGTGAGCAGATAGCCGGCGGCGTAGACCAGGGCCACCGCACAGGCACCGTAGACCGCCGAGGCTAGGTTCGCCAGGTAGGCGGGGCCGCCGAAGGGGAGCTCCGTGAACAGGTGGGTGAGCATCGTGTAGGCTGGGTAGCCGGTTGGGTGGGTGATTCCGAGCGAGGCGGCGTGGACCTGGAGCATCGCCGCGTCGAGCAGATCCGGCCTGGAGTAGGTCAGGACGCCGGGCGCGAGGGTCCTCACGTACAGGACGAATACGAGCAGGGCCGCGCCCGCTCCGGCGAGCAATACGCCGGCTTTCGCGGGGCGAAGTCTGCGGACTGTTCTCGCTTTGCCCGGAGCTTTCACGGTAAAGAGTTCTCGCTAATCTCCGGCGGTCGTCTTGCGAGACTGGTCTGCCCGCGGGCTAGTCACCGGCGTCATCCGCCCGGCGATCCAAAGAGCCGTCCTCGTTCGGCGTCTCATCCTGGGTATCAACCCTACGCCGCTGCTGGACCGTCTGGATCGCTAGCCGCGACACCCGGGAGCCTTCAACCTCCGCCACGCGCATCAGGTGCCCGCTTACGAGCACCTCGTCGCCCTCCTCTGGGGCCCGCCCTAGCTGGCCGAGCACCAGCCCGCCTATCGTGTCGAAGTCCTCGCTCTCGAAGGAGGCTTCGAGAGCCTCGTTGACGACGCTGATCGGTATGCGCCCGTCCACGGAGTAGGCCCCGCTAGAGAGCTTGCGCAGTAGGGGCTCCTCCTCGTCGAACTCGTCCCGGATCTCGCCCACGATCTCCTCGAGGATGTCCTCTATGGTTACGAGGCCCTCGAACGAGCCCCACTCGTCTATGACCACTGCCATCTGGATCTCACGCTTCTGGAAGTCGTCCAGGATGTCGTCTATGCGCCGGTTCTCGGGCACGGTCAGCACCTCGCGCACGATGTCCCGCTCCATAGGGGTTGCCTTGAGATTCTCGCCGTTGGACGATTCGACGGTGTTACGCAACAGGTCCTTGACGTGCACCGCGCCGATAATCCTGTCCCCGGTCTCGTCCTCGTAGATCGGGTAGCGGGTATAGTTGCCCGTCGCCGCCCCCGCGACCAGCTCCCCGAGAGGCGTGTTGGCGGAGAAGGAGACCACGTCCGGTCTCGGGACCATGATCTCGCGCGCCGTCGTATCGCCGAGCTCGAATACGCCCCCGATCATCTCTGACTCGTCGGCCTCCAGAAAGCCCTGGCGGGTCGACTGGCTTATCAGGGTGCGGATCTCCTCCTCCGTGTGAGACTCCTCGCCTTCACTGGCCGGCGGGATGCCAAATGCCCGGGTTATGGCGTTCGCCGTCCCGTTGAACAGGGCGGTGAGCGGGTACAGCAGGTAGTAGAAAAAGCGCATGAACGGCGCCACGAACAGCGAGGTGCCCTCGGCCCTCTGTATCGCGAGCGTCTTCGGAGCCAGCTCGCCGAATACCACGTGGAAAAACGAGACTACGGAGAGCGCGATGGCTATGGCGACCGGGTGGACCAAGACTTCCGGGAAGCCGAGGTCCTCGAATACGGGCTGTATCAGGCTCGCAATGGTCGGCTCGGCGAGCGCGCCGATGCCCAGGGAGCAGATCGTGATCCCGAGCTGGCAGACCGCCAGATACTGATCTAGCCTCGCCGTAGCCGTCTGTACCAGGTTCGCAGAGACCCTACCCTCGCTTACCATGCGATTTACCTGGGTCGCCCTTATCCTGACGAACGCGAACTCCGCGGCCACGAACAGCCCGTTGAGTGCCACCAACAGCAGGGTGACCAGGATCCTTATTGTAGGTAATAGCGCGGCTTCCAATGTGCTCCTCGAGCTTGATCGCGGTGTTTACGGCGTTAAGATCAACGGGGAGGGTCTTGCTCTCACCCTCCGCTCCTTCCATTTCCCAACCCTGTTTGTCGAGTGCGACTCGTCTCGCACGCCGAGCTGATCACGGGGTAGCCCGAGCCGAATCCAATGCATCCCGCACGATGCTCTCGGCCCCTCCGGGGTCCACGGCTCGCCGGCGGGCGGGCAGTATCCGGTGCGCCAGCACGCTCGGCGCCAGGGCCGCTACGTCCTCCGGGAGGCAGTCAGCGCGGCCTCTTACCGCCGCCCGGGATTTGGCGGCCGCTAGAAGCATGCGGCTCGCCCTCGGCGAGGCGCCTAGCGTCGCGTCCTCGTGTCCGCGCGTGGCGGACGTCACGCCCACCACGAATCTGAGTACGGTTTCGCTAACACTCACCTCCCGAACTAGACGCATGATATGCCCGAACTCTTCCAGACCGATCACGGGGCTCAGGCCGGATACTGAATCCCGGGAGAGCCTGAGGAGCTCCACCTCGGAGGCCGCGTCCGGGTAGCCAAGGTTCATCTTGATCATGAAACGGTCGAGCTCGGCGTGCGGTAGCGTATACGTACCCGCCTGCTCGACCGGGTTCTGGGTCGCTATAACGCAGAACGGCTGGGGCAGCGGCCGGGTCTCCCCGTCCACGGTTACCGCGCCCTCCCCCATGGCCTCGAGCAGCGCGCTCTGGGTCTTCGGGCTCGCCCGGTTGATCTCGTCGGCCAGCACCATGTTCGCAAAGACCGGACCCGGCCAGAACTCGAAGGCGGAGCGGCCTCGGCCGTACACGTTCAGCCCGGTCACGTCCCCGGGCAGAAGGTCCGGCGTAAACTGGATGCGCCGGAACTCCGCCTCCATGCACCGGGACAGAGACCTGGCGAGCAGGGTCTTCCCCACGCCGGGAACGTCCTCGACCAACACGTGCCCGCCGGCGAGCATCGCCACGACCGCGAGTTCTATACTGTCCCGCTTGCCGGTTACGGCCCGGGCAACGTTGCGGGTTATCCTGTCCACCGCATCCGCGACCCCCTCGTAGTCCAGAGCCGCTTCATGGACCTTCCCGGCCCGTTCTCCCGTCAAGGCCTATACGACCGACTTTTCCGCATGCCCGGTACTCTCGGCTCGAGCCTCCAGCGAGAGCACCTTCGCGAGCGAGGCCATCGCAACCTCCACCATGTCGTCGGAGGGCTCGCGGGTGGTGAGGCTCTGCATCATCAGCCCCGGCTTCGTCAGGGCCCGCACCACGGCGCTATCCTGATGCCGCGCGCTCCACATGATGAACTCGAACCCGAGACCGGCGACCAGCGGGATCACGAGCACCCGGCTCAGCACCATGAACAGCCAGCCGTGGGTACCGAGCAGCGCGAACACGAGGATACTCAGCACCAGCACGTACAGCACGAAGCTCGTGCCGCAGCGGACGTGGCTCGTGTCGAAGCGGTGCGAGTTCTCCGGCACCAGCTCGTCACCGGACTCGTACACTTTAATGGCCTTGTGTTCGGCGCCGTGGTAGGCGAAGAAGCGCTTTATATCCCGGCTGAACGCGCTAATCACGAGGATGTAGCCTACGAACACCCCGATCCTTATAACGCCCTCGACCACGTTGAAGAGCACCGGGTTTTCGATGGCCTGACCCAGGAGCGCCCCGATACCCTTGGTCCCGAGCACCGGGGCCACCAGAAAGAGCAGAAACGCGAGCCCGAGACCGACGAGCATGGTGAGGGCTACCTCTTTCTTGGAGAGATCCTCCTCCTCGCCAAGGGCTATGTTGGTCGAGCGCGTGAGCGCCTTCATGCCGAGAAACAGAGTCTCGCCCAGCGAGAGGAAGCCCCGCACTATGGGTAGGCGGAACAGCCGGCTCTTCTTTGTTACCGAGGTGAAGCTGTCGGACTCGAGCTCGACCTCACCGTTCGGGTTCCTGACGGCGATCCCCCAGAAGTTGGGGGACCTCATCAGGACACCCTCCATTATCGCCTGTCCTCCTACTTTCATCTCTTACCCCTCCTCATCAAGACGGTACGTATTAGAAGCCGCATGGAACCGGATCTAGGAACCGACTAACCTGCTCCGGGGAGGCCCAGAAAGCGCGGAACCTCCGCCCGGTAGCGCCGGTACTCCGCCCCGAAAGTGCGCTCGAGGTGCCGCTCCTCGACGGGGGCGTACACACGATGAGCCACGACGAAGGCGGCCACCAGAGCCAGGGCCTTTGGCGAGTGCCCCCTGAACGCGACCCCCGATAGAGCGAGGCCCCAGCCGAAGATCTGCGGGTTACGGGTAAACCGGTAGGGTCCCGATCTCACTAGCCGTTCGGCCGTCAGCCCCGACACCTGGCGTAGCGAGCGATGTTCGCGCGCCGCCGCCACAAAGAGCGCTACACCCAGCAGAGACGTTACGCCGGGTCCGCGCGGCCGCTGGTTGCCGGACGCCGCCAAGGTCAGACCAGCGTGAAGCGTGTACAGCACCCAGGCAACTAGCGAGGCCCGGGTAGAGAGCCTGCCAAGTCTCTCGTAGTCCCTATCCGCCCGCCGGAGCAACCACGCCACGGAGAGCAGCATGACGGCAGGGAGACAGGCGCCGCCCCACCGCACCTTTGAATCACCTTTCGCGGTCACGGCACATCCCCGCCCTCGGACTCAAGGGCCCTAGTTGCCTCTCTGGATCCAGCGTTGCGGACGCCATTGTCGTAGGTTTGCAACTTTACCTCGCTAGCTTTGCTACCGGACTCGGAGCTGTAGCGCATTAGAGATCCGCCTCCTAACCTCGCTCGTCGGGTCCGTTATCCGGTTGGAACGTAAGATTTCCCCCGCTGGCCTCGTGGTCGCCGGCGTGATCCACCTGCAAGGTGGTGTGCTCGATGCCGTACTCGTCCTCGAGTTGAGCCTCCAGCTCCCGGCGGACGGCATGACAGTCCTCGTCCGCCCCCACGAGCACGTGGGCGGCGAGGGCCGTAAACCCGGAGGTGACGGTCCACACGTGCAGGTCATGCACCTCCTCGACACCCTCCGCGCCAGCCATCTGGCCGCCGATCTCCCGAGCATCTATCCCGGGCGGCGAGCCCTCCATGAGGATGCCGACCGAGTCTCGCAGGAGCTTCCAAGAGCTAAAGAGGACGAGTACCCCGATAAAGGCGCTGATCAAGGGATCCGCATAGTTCCAGCCGGTCAAGATTATGACTACCGCCGCGACGATAACCCCGATCGAGCCGAACAGGTCGGCGAGTACGTGGCGCAAAGCGCCCTGCATGTTGAGGTTCTCACCGGCAGACCGTGTGAGGATCAGGGTGCCCGCGAGGTTGACCAGGAGCCCTATCACGGCCACCACCATCATCCAGCCGCCGAGTATCTCCGGCGGATCCTGGAAGCGGTTGTACGCCTCGTAGAAGATCCAGAGAGAGATCGCGACGATAGTGACACCGTTAAAGAGCGCCGCCAGTATCTCCGTCCGCTTGTAGCCAAAGCTCTTGTTAGGCGTCGGAGGCTTGGACGAGAGCCAGAAGGCGAACAGAGCGAGACCCAGGGCCACGTTGTCCGAGGCCATGTGGGCCGCGTCCGCCAGCAGAGCCAGGGAGCCGGTTATGAAGCCGCCGATGATCTCGACGACCATGTACGTCAGGGTAAAAGACAGGACTACCGCCAGCGCCTTCTTGTTGGCGCCGGACCCGTGATCATGCCCTCCCGAACCTTTGCGGGAGTGCTCGTGAGAGTGTCCTTGCTCCGGGTTCGCGTGGGAGTGACCGTCAGCCATCTCTACAATCTCCATCTACGTGGTCTGTTGTATGAATACTCCGTCATATCATATCCTGCTGCGGGGCGTGTCAAACCTCGCCCACGCAGAAATACTCGGAAACACTTTGAAACGCGCAGAAAGAGTTCACGGGAAATACGAGAAATACGAGAGGTTACGCCTTGTGGCCCAGCAGCCGCAGCGCGTTGAACACGACTACGAGGGTCGAGCCCTCGTGTACGGCCACCGCCGGGCCGATGCCGAGGCCGAGGATAGTCGCCGGGACGAGCAGAGCGACCACGCCGAGGCTTATAAACAGGTTTTGCCGGATGAGGCGGCTGGTCCTGCGGCTCAGGCCCCCGGCGAACGGGAGCTGCGTGAGGTCGTCGGACATGAGGGCCACGTCGGCGGTCTCCAGGGCAACGTCCGAGCCCGCCGCGCCCATCGCTATGCCGACGGTTGAGTTCGCCATAGCCGGGGCATCGTTGACGCCATCGCCGACCATCGCCACGCGCTGCTCACGCTCGTTTAGCCTCTTTATGGCCTCGACCTTGTCCTCGGGGAGTAGATCTCCCCAGGCCTCGTCTAGGCCTATCTGTCCGGCCACCGCGTCGGCGACGCGCTGGTTGTCGCCGCTGATCATGATCATGCGCCGCAGACCGATCTCCCGCAGGCGTTCCACGACCTCGGACGCCGACTCGCGCGGCGTGTCCATCAGCCCGAGCACGCCCAGATACCGCTCTCCGGCACGCACGATCATCGTCGTCCTGCCCTCGCCTTCGAGCCTCTCGACGGCCTGTCGCAGCTCCTCTGGCAACTCCGGTCCGCCGACCTCGCCAAAGAGGGCGTCCTTCCCAACGTACACCGTCTCGCCGTCAAGCTCGGCCCTGACGCCCCGGCCCGTGATGCTCTCCAGGCTCGTCGCTTCGGGCGTATCTTCCCCAGCCCCCCGCTCGGTCCCGCCGCTGACCACCGCGGCGGCCAGCGGGTGGTCGGAGAGCCTCTCCACGGCGACCGCCGCCCGCAAGAGCTCCGTCTCCTCGGCGTCGCCGTGGGGCTCCACGTCGGTAAGGCGGGGCTTGCCCTCGGTAAGCGTGCCGGTCTTGTCGAAGGCGACGGCCGTGAGCGTGCCGAGGTTCTCCAAGGGCCCTCCGCCCTTGACGAGAACGCCGCCGCGCCCGGCGCGGGCCACCGCCGAGAGCACCGCGCTCGGGGTGGCGATGGCGAGGGCGCACGGGCTCGCCGCCACCAGCACGGCCATAGCCCGGTAGAACGAGTCCGCGAAGGCTTCGCCGGTCACCAGAGGCGAAGCTAGCAGGACCGCGACGAGCGCGAGGACCGCTGGCACGAAGTACCGCTGGAATTTATCCGTGAAGCGCTGGGTCGGCGACTTCTGGGACTCGGCCTCGCTGACCAGCTTGACCACCCGCGAGAGGGTATTGTCCTCCGCGCGCTTGGTTACCCGGACCTCGAGCGCCCCGGCACCGTTAATGGTCCCGGCGAAGGCCTGACTCTCGGGGTCTATGCCGCCGGAGTCCGCGGCGCTATCGGGGTCCTCGACCGGCCTCTTGTCTACGGGCACGCTCTCGCCGGTCACCGCGGACTGGTCCACGCTGCTCTCGCCGCTCGTCACGAACCCGTCGGCGGGCAGACGCTCGTTTGGCTTCACTATCACGGTATCGCCGACGACCAGCTCCTCTACGGCGATCTCCCGCTGCCCGCCGTCGCGGCGCACCACGGCGGTCTGGGGAGCTAGCTCGCCGAGCGCCTCGATGGCCCGCCGGGCGCGGCCCATCGCGTAGCCCTCAAGCGAGTGCCCCAACGAGAACAGGAACAAGAGTAGTGCGCCCTCGGCCCACTCGCCGAGGATAGCCGCGCCCGTGGCGGCCACGAGCATCAGGAAGTCGATCTCGAACTGGCGGTTGGCGACCTTCTCCACGGCCTCTCTAAGCGTGTAGAACCCGCCGAAGAAGTACGCGGCGAAGTAGAAGCCCAGGGGCACCCACTGGGTTACGTCGGTGAGTACCGAGATCAAGAACCCGATGATTAGCGTTACGCCGGAGGAGATCGCGAAGATCAACTCCGTCTTCTCGCCGAAGATCCCGCCGTGATCGTGGTCGTGACCTTCTTGGTCGTGACCTTCTTGGTCGTGACCTTCTTGGTCGTGACCTTCTTGGTGGTGCCGTTGCTCGCCGCCCTCTTCCAGGCTGCGCGGTGTAGTCTCGTCCCGGGGCTCCGCATGCCCGTCCGGCTCACTCTGTGCCCCGCGCACGCCTACCTCCTCTAGCGCGCCGAGGAGCTGCGCCTCGTCGGTCCTCTCGCGGTCGAACTCGAGCCGGAGCAGCCCGGAGGCGACCGTCACATCCGTCACCCCGCGCATCCACTTCAGCCGCTCCACGGCCTCGCGCCCCACGTGTCCGGCTCCGATCTCCCGTGACAGATGCCCGTAGCGGCCCGTGAGCCGTGTACCGGCGCTCTCGGCCGAACGCCGGACCTCCTGCCAAGAGGACACGTCCGGGTCGTAGTGGACACAGAGCCGACCGGTCTCGCCGACGGTGGTCTCGACTACGTGCAGACGCTCGACCCCCTCCTGCGCTTCGAGCCCCGCGATGAGCCTCCGGACACACTCGTCCCCCTCATCCGGGGCCTCCGGAAGCAGAGCGGGAAGGTCTAGCTGCAGCTTGTCCGGCATCTCGTTTCTCCCTCGAACCTACGCACGCCCAGACTGACGGGCACTCTCTTTGTAGCTAACAGTGTTCATATGAACCACTCGTCATAATATATGCGATGCGGGGATCGGGTGCAATCGTTTTTTGCGAGGTAGCCGAGCATGGCGGCCAGTGTCTCGGGGCCAGTGCGGGGAGAACGGGTTAACGTACGCCCTGTTTGCGGGTTACCCTGGAGCGCGAGTCCCGCGGCTACCCCAGGTAGGCGGAGAGGAGCGCGAACAGGGCGAAGCCGGCCACGAAGACGAGCGGCGCGAGGCGGCTTTCTCCCTCTTCGAGGGCCTCGTGGGCCTCTGGCACCAACTCTTCGACTACCAGCGTCGTAAGGATGCCGGCGGTGAAGGTGAGCAGCGCGAGCTGGTAGATCTCCGGGGCGTCCCGCATAGCCCAGTAGCCGAGCGTCGCCCCCGCGAAGATGGGTATGGCGAATGCGGCCGAGAGCAAGAGGCGTCTACGGCGCGGTGCCCCCGCGCGCCGGAAGCTGGCTGTGGAAGAGAAACCTTCGGGGAAGTCGGCCGGCACCTGCCCCACAGCGAGGAGCAGCCCAAGCCCCACGGAGATGGTCGAGCCGGTGCCGATCAGCACGCCGTCGGAGAAGAGATCCGTCGAGACGCCGAAGAAGATCATCCACGGCCCGGCCCCGTTCTCGCTGCCGAAGCGCGACTGCAGCCGCTCGACCACCCAGCCCGTGGCCACGTAAAAGCCCCCTCCAAGCACGAACGCCAGCACGATGAGCCAGGCCGGATCCGCCTCCACGGCCCTCGGTATGATCTCTACGGCGACCACCCCGATAACGATGCCGCCCGCCGCGTGGAGCACCAGATTGAGCACGCGCCGCGAGACCGGCACCATCTCGGCGAGCACCCCGCCCGCGAAGTTGCCCAGCGCCGGCATTGCCGCCAGTAGCAGTACTATGAGGTACGCGCTCACGGTCGTGCCGCCCGCGCCGGTAGACGCCCCACCATTCGTCTCTCCCCGCCCACTCTAGCTACTCCGGGTACTGCCTGAGGACCAACCACAACCCCCCGACGATCTCCGCAGCCGCCAGCCCCCGGACCAGACCCGGCCGGTCCGCGAACGACTCCATCACCCGCCCGTACCATTCCGGGCCAAAATCCCACAGCAGGCTGTCCCTCCGGGGGGCGGCGAGCCCTACCACGCCGTCCCCTGTAAGGACGATACCGACCAGTTCCTTTAGCCTCCTCACGGCCACGACTCCTCCCCTCTACCATTTACATGAACATCTTGTCATACAATACCCACCCGGATGCGCCGCCGAAACAGAGGCGGGCAGCCGGAAACTCGGCGAAGGAGGCGTCGTAGGAGAGGCTGGCAAGCTCAGGAGAGGTGCGGGACTCGTGCGTCCAGATTTTAGTAGGTACAACGGTCAGGGTAATCTAGGGTCGAATACCCGTCGCGGGATAGGTAAGTTGCGACCGGCTCTTATACTCGTAGTATCGGCGCTACTGGTCGCCGGCTGCGGCGCTGGCGCTGGTTCCTCCACTAACGGTAGAGGAGAGGGTACCGCCGCCGATTCGGGTTCGGCCTCTACCGCATCGGGCGCCGGTGATGCGGCGGAACCTCTGCTGGGCGGCGGGGAGCCGGTCGCACGGGTAGCCAAGCGGGTACGCCCTTCGGTCGTACAGGTCAACGTCGAGGGTGCCCAGCAGACGCCTTTCGGCCGGCAACAGTCCGAGGGGCTGGGTAGCGGCATCGTCTACCGCGAGGATGGCTACATAGTGACCAACGACCACGTGGTGGCCGACGCCAGCCAAGTCAACGTCACCTTCTCTGACGGCTCTACGGAGCAGGCCCGGGTGGTCGGGAAAGATAACTTCACCGACCTTGCCGTGTTGAAGGTGCCCCGGAATGATCTGCCGGCGGCTCGCTTCGTCGAAGAGGAACCAATGGCGGGCCAGCTCGCGGCAGCCATCGGCAGTCCCCAGGGTTTGGAGTCCACGGTTACCTCCGGCGTCGTTAGCGGCCTCGGACGGGAGATACCCGCCGAGCTGACCGGCGGGCGGCAGGAGCAGGCGCTGGTCGACCTTACACAGACGGACGCCGCGATCTCGCCCGGAAGCTCCGGCGGCGCCCTGGCGGATCGCGACGGACGGGTCATCGGCGTGAACGTCGCCTACCTGCCTCCCACCCAGACCGGTGCGGAGAGCATAGGCTTCGCCATCCCGGCTAGCACGGTGACCTCCGTGGCGGACCAACTCATCCGGACCGGAGAGGCGCAGGCCCCCTACCTCGGGATCTCCACGGCTACCCTATCCCCGGAGGTAGCGAGCCAGTTCGACGTACAGGCGGAGTCGGGCGCGCTGGTCGGCGAGGTCACCGGAGGCAGCCCCGCGGACCAGGCCGGGCTCTCGCAAGGAGACGTCATAACCGAGATCGGCGGTACGCCGGTCGAGGGCTCAGGGAACCTTCTCGGTGCGCTGCGTGACTACCAGCCCGGTGACCGGGCTCGGCTGACGGTGGTTTCTGGCGGCGAAGAGCGGACGGTCGGGATCACGCTCGGCGAGAGGCCCGAATCGGCTTCTTCACCCGGGCAAAATGGGTAGAGAGTTCCTAGTCCACCGCCGCGGGAGGCCTAGTCGTGGCTAACGTGCTCCAGAGTCATCTCCAGGAGCTTGTCGACGTGTCCGTCGGCCAGGGAATAGTAGACCTGCTTGCCGCCGCGACGGTGCTTGACCAGGTTGGCGTTCCGGAGGTTACGGAGCTGATGGGAGACGGCCGACTGACTCATACCGAGGATCTCCTGCAGGTCGCAGACACACAGCTCCCCGGGCGAGAGGGCGGAGAGGATGTTCATCCTGACCGGGTAGCCGATCGCCTTGAGGAGCTCGCTCGCCCGTTGTATGTCTTGCTGCTCGGGCATCGCCTCCCGGGCGGCGCTTACCGCACTCGGGTGGGCGCCCTCGACGTCGCACGTGGGAGACCCCGCCGGGGCCTCGGAGATATTGGCCTGCTCTACTTGATCTAGCGTCGTCATGAAACCATTGTATCCGACCGGGCGGGAAGAGACCCTGTGGGAGACGGTCCCCTACCCTACTCGAGTCTTGTCTACCCTCGTCAAGGGCATCTATCGTGTTCCTCGTCCCTCCATCCTCTCCATGCTCTGGCTCGCGGTGCTCGCTCATATAGGTATCAGCACGAGCGCCACGACCACCCTTAGCGCGAATGGCAGGTTTACGAGCCCACTCGCCGCGGTCACCAGACAGAGAGCGAGGAAAACTCCGATATCCCGCCCAATCGTCTCCTCCTCCGCCGCTATCGCGGTGCCGGTGATTATGCGTCTCCGGTAGCCGAGCGCCGCCGTTCCCATCGCTAGGGTCGCATGCGGGAAGGGCGTCCCGAGGATGGCGACGATCTCCGAAGCCGCGTCCAGGCTTGTGGCCAGAGTGAGCACGATCCTCACAACCAGCGTTAATGGGCGTCCTCCGCGTAATCCATCAAACTTTTAGGCTCGCCGGAAGGACCGCGCGCAATCAACCACAAGGCGAGCACGAACCCGGTCGTTATCGCCACATCGGGCAGGTTGGAGGTCGGCCAGCGCCAGCTCCCCAGGCCTACATCCAGGTAGTCGGTTACACTCCCGTCCCGCACGCGGTCGATCAGGTTGGCGAGGCCACCGCCGAGGAGCAGGCCGAGCGCGACCCCGCCCGCGCGGCTCCCGCTCAGGGGGCGTGCGAGGAAGAGCGCGAACACGACGAGCGCCAGGGCGGACAGCCATGGCACGAGCGGGGAGCCTTGCAAGAGGCCGAAGGCGACGCCCGCGTTCTCGCCCAGGGTAAGACGAAAGAGGTCGCCGACCAGGGGCACCGGCTCGCCGTAGTCCAGGCTCCGCTCTGCCCACTGGCGAGCCGCCCCGGTTGCGAGGACGGTCGGGACCGCGACCGCGAGGATCAAACGGACTCCCCCCGGCCAGGCCGGGCGTCCGCTACGGCCCGAACCGAGCGCGGCTTCCTCGGCGCCGGGTTTCACGCGGATCGTCCGCCGGCCCGGACGTTGCTGATAACGAAAGGCCTCCGCGGCAGAGCGGGCAGCGGCGGGCGGTTTACCCGCGGGTCCGGCCGCGATACGTCGTACATCATGATGACTCCGGTCGGAAAGCGTGATGCCACTTTCATGGACTCGATGGGCCCTCTTCCGCCGGCGAAATCCTCCTGGCGGAACTCCTCGACCCGGCAAACTCGCTGGCCGTGCCGGCCATTCGCTACGCGACCCTCCTCCGGGCCATGCGCAGCCCGTTTGCGACGGCCAGGAGCTCGGAGGCCTCGTGGGCGAAGACGGCAGCCGCGATGCCGAGCAGACCCAGGACCGCCCCCGGGATCAAGACCGCGAGGACGAGTATGGAGAAAACGATGTTCTGGAGGCTGATGCCCTGGCTGCGCCGGGAGAGCCGGATCGCGTAGAGGGCCTTTCCGGGGTCGTCGCCCATCAGTGCCACGTCGGCGGCCTCTATGGCGGCGTCGGTGCCCGCCGTTCCCATCGCCATACCTACAGACGCCGTGGCCAGCGCCGGCGAGTCGTTGATGCCGTCCCCGACCATCGCCACGGGGCCGTACTCCTTTTCAAGCGCCTCGACGGCGCTAACCTTGTCCTCGGGCTTAAGGTCGGCTCGCACGTCGTCGATGCCGAGCTCCCCGGCTATGGTCCTCGCCGTGCGTTCGTTGTCCCCGGTGAGCATGGCGACCCGGTAGCCCATCCCGTGCAGCTCCTCGACGGCGTGTTTAGCCTCCTCCCTGGGCTCGTCGCGCAGCGCCAGGAGCCCCTGGACGCGCTCCTCGGCGCCGACCAGGACGACCGTCTTACCCTCCGCCTGGAGGCGCTCGATCTCCTCGTCCATCCTGTCTAGGGACGCGTTGAGATCCCCGAAGAGCGCGGGGCTGCCCACGTAGACCGTCCGCCCGTCGAGCCGAGCCTTGGCGCCGGCCCCGGCCAGGGCCTCGAAGTCGCGGGGTTCCGGGAGGGCTAGACCATCCGAGCGGGCGCGGTCCACGATGGCGCGGGCCAGCGGGTGCTCGCTGTAACGCTCCACGCCGGCGGCGGCCCCGAGCATATCGCCGGGCCTCCCGCCTGCCGGGATCACGTCGGTTACCACAGGCTCGCCGCGGGTTAGGGTACCGGTCTTATCGAAGGCGACGACCTCTAGCTTCGAGAGGCTCTCAAGATGTATACCGCCCTTTATCAGGACGCCCTCGCGCCCGGCGCGGCCTATCGCCGCGGCCACCGCCACCGGGGTGGACATCACCAGCGCGCACGGCGCGGCCGCCACCAGCAAGACCACCGCCCGGTAGGCCCAGGTGTCGAAGGCGCCGCCGAGCAGCGGCGGCACGACGAGCAACAAGAGCGCGCCGACGAGGACGGCCGGGCTATAGCGGTTGCCGAAGCGGTCTATCCAGCGCTGCGCCCGGGACTTTACGCCCTGGGCCTCCTCCACGAGGTGGATGATCTTCTGCAGCGAGTTCGACTCGAAGCTGGTCGTCGCGCGAACCTTCAAGGAGCCGGTGGTGTTTATCGTACCGGCGAAGACCTTCCAGCCCGCGCCCTTCTCCACCGGCACCGACTCGCCCGTCACCGCCGACTCGTCCAGGCTCGAAGCGCCCTCGACTATCTCCCCGTCGGTGGGGAGCCTCTCGCCGGGCCTCACCAGAAAGTGGTCCCCGAGCGCAAGCTCCTCCGCGGGGACAGTCTCCTCCCGACCGTCTTCGAGGCGGGTCGCCGTCTCCGGGGCGAGGTCCAACAGCGAGCGGATGGCGGTGCGGGTGCGGGCGTAGGTATACTCCTCAGTCGCCTCGGCGGCGGCGAAGAGGAAGACCAAAAACGCGGCCTCGGACCACGCGCCAAGGATCACCGCGCCCACCGTGGCGGCGGCCATCAAGGCCTCGATGCCGACCTCCCGCTCCTCGACGAACTCCTCGAAGCCCTCGCGCGCCCAGTAGTAGGCCCCGATGAGAATCGCCAGGACGAGGATGGCGACGGAGACGTAGCCGGGCGCGTCCGTAAAGCGCTCGACGAGCCACCCGACGAGGAGAAACGCACCCGAGATCAGGGCGTTGCGCGCGGGAGGGAAACGGTACCAGGGTCCCTCGAAGCCTTCTACCTCATCATCGTCGCGCTCTTCGGATTCCTCGACCCCCTCGACCTCTTCTGGCTCCATGTCGCGCAGCTCCTTCTCCGTCACGAACCTAAGCCCCCTGCGCCTCGTTGGCTCCAGCGGGGACGCCTACCCCGGCGCCAGCCGCGAGTACCCGCGCCACGCCGTCCTCCATCAGACCGCGGACGTGATCGTCCACGAGGCTGTAAAAGGCCAGACGGCCCTCCTTGTGGTAGTCCACGACACCGCTGTCGCGGAGCCTCTTGAGCTGGTGGCTCGCGGCGCTCACCGAGAGGCCCGCCACCGCCGCCACGTCGCAAACGCACAGCTCCTCGACCGAGAGCGCGTAGACGATCCGGGCCCGCGTCGGGTCAGCGAGCACCCCGAAGACCTCGGCCGCTCTGCGCGTCGCCCTTTCCTCGGGCAGGCTCTCACGAACCCTGCGCACCGCTGCCGGATGGACGAGGTCCACCTCGCACACGCCCTCGTTCGCCACCCGCTCGATCCCGCCGCGCTCTTCGACCTTCTTCGCAACCATCGAGAACATACTCCAAACATATACCTAAACTTGAACGAATATCGAAATATTATAGTGACTGTCCACGAAGGTCGTCAAGTACGCGGAGTCCGAGGGTCGGTAGCTCGTCGCTACCGTAGCGCGTACGGAGCTCTAGTGCGGAGAATCCAACGGATGACTACGAGCGCGTTGGCTGATACTGCTGTGAGGGCGACCCGATAGCAAGAGGACACCTTGAGACTGCGCTTGATGAAGCTATAGAGAAGCTGGGGAGAAAGCTGATAGCGAGGTAACCGGCGAGCTCGGAGGAGAGCAAGTCCGCCCCGGAAAGCAGCGTCGCGTACCTGCGGAGCCGGCTATGATCAAGACGCTCATAAGAAACGAGAACTGGCCACTCCTTATCATTTCTTTTCGACATCCTACTCCCGATCTCAGAGCTATCAGCCTCTGCGTTCCTCACGGGACCCATGGGTCACATACAGCAGTGCGAAGTCTGCCTGCCGCCATGCTGGAGCCTACGGCTGGCGCGGTTTACCGCCACGGCGGAATAGCCTTAGCCCGTTGCCGGTTACCCCGAGAGAGGTTCCCATGTCGGCGAGCACCGCGAGCCAGAGGGTCACCAGCCCGAACGGGGCGAGCAAAGAGAAGATCGTGTTGACCAGTATGGAGGTGAAGATGTTCTGTTTGATGATGCCCTCGGAGGCGCGCGAGAGCCTGACCGCCTCGGCGAGCTTACCCAGATCGTCACGCATCAGCGCCACGTCGGCGGCCTCCAGCGCCACGTCGGTGCCGGCCGCGCCCATGGCGAAGCTCACGTCTGCCGCCGCGAGCGCCGGGGCGTCGTTTATGCCGTCCCCGACCATGCCGACGACGCCGCGCCCGGAAGCACCTCCGCCGGAGACGAGCTCCCTGACGGCCTCGACCTTCTGTTCGGGCAACAGGCGCGCCCGGTAATCTATGCCGAGCTTGTCGGCGATCCGGCGCGCCGGGGCCTCGGCGTCGCCGGTGAGCATCACGAAGTCGCGCACCCCGGCCTCCCTGAGCGAGCGCAGCGCGGCCTCCGCGTCGGGCCTTATGGCGTCGGCGAGCCCGAGGACGGCGAGAGGCCCCTCCCGCGTCCCGAGCACAACCGGGGTCTGCCCGGCATCTTCTACTTCCCGGAGCTCACCGGCGGCGGCCTCCAGCGGAACCCCCCGCTCCTCGAAGAGCCTGGGGCTGCCGACGAGGTAACTCCGGCCCTCCACGACGCCCTCGGCCCCGCGGCCCGAGATGCCCCGGAACTCCGAGACCTCCGGGAGCTTGCCGTCCGCGGCGGAGAGGATGGCGTGCGCCAGCGGGTGCTCGGAGCGCCGCTCCAGCGCCGCGGCGATCCTGAGCGACTCACCCTCGCCCGCGCCGCCGACCGCGGCGACCCTCTCGACGACGGGCCTCCCCTCGGTGAGTGTGCCGGTCTTGTCGAAGACGAGGGTCTTCAGCTTGCCCGCGGCCTCTAGCGCCTCGCCGCCCTTGACGAGTACACCGCGCCGGGAGGCCGCCCCGATCCCGGAGACCACCGTCACCGGCGTGGAGATCACCAGAGCGCACGGACAGGCGACTATCAGGAGCACCATGGCCCTATAGAACCAGGTCGAGAACTCCCCGCCGGCCAACGGCGGCGCGACGGCGACCACGAGGGCCGCGGTCATGACGACCGGCGTGTAGATCCGCGAGAACCGCTCGACGAACTGCTCGGCCGGAGCCTTGCTCCCCTGCGCCTCCTCGACCATGCGGGTTATCTTCTGTAGCGTGGACTCGCCGGCCTCCCGGCTGACCCGCACCGCGAGCCCGCCCTGTCCGTTGAGGCTGCCGGAGAAGACCTCCTCGCCGAGCCCCTTTTCGGCCGGGGTGCTCTCGCCGGTTACCGGCGACTCGTCCAAAGCCGAGGTACCCTCGACGATCTCCCCGTCTACCGCGAGACGCTCGCCGGGCCTCACGAGAATGGTCTCCCCGGCGGACACTTCCCCGGCGGCCACGAGATACTCGGCGCCGTCTCTGCGCACCAGCACCTCGTCGGGGACCAGCCGGGCGAGGGCGCGCACGGCGCCGCGGGTGCGCTCCACGGCGTAGACCTGCAACGAAAGCCCCAGGGCGAAGAGGATCACCACCAGCGCCGCCTCGCCCCAGGCGCCCACCGCCGCGGCGCCGATGGCGGCGACGCTCATCAGGACGTTCATGTCCGGGTTGCGTTCCCTCGTGGAGGCGACCGCCGCCCGGAAGATCGGCAGTCCCCCCACCGCGATGGCCGAGGCGTACGCCGCAGAGCTTACAACCCCCGGCGTCCCGAGCAGCGCCAACACCGCCCCGAGAGCGAAAAGGAGCCCGCCGCCGAGCGCCAGCAGCACCCGCGGCTGGCGCCAGAAGGAGGCGCCCTCCGCCTCTCCGGGATGCTCCACCCCGTAGCCAGACTTCTGTATGGCTTGCTCTATCTCCGCGGACGTCACGCCGCTCTCGTGAGTGGCGTCCAGCCTGCCGGCGGCGAAGTTCACGGTCGCACGATGCACGCCTTGGAGGCGCGAGACGCCACGCTCGACGGTCGCCGCGCAGCTCGCACAGTCCATCCCGGTTACCCGCACGACGGTGCGCTCCAGACCATCGGAGCCTCCACTCTCCGCCAGAGGCGCCGCATCCTCGTCGGCGCCCGATCCGTTTCCGTCGGAAGGCAAGCAGCAGCCGTCGGCGCAGGAGCCCGCGCCCTGATCGATCTTAGCCTCGGGCTCGGGTCTCTCGTCCGGCTGGAATACCGGCAGGCCCTTCCCGTGCTTCATGCGCCCACCTCTTTCCCGGCTATCCGGTCCCCGGGCGCGCCGCCTGCCACGGCGCCGAGAAGGACCTTGCCTCGCTCCGTAAGCCGGTACATCACGAGCTTTCCGTCTCTGCGGGATCTGACCAGCCCGAGAGAGCGCAGGGTCCTCATGTGGTGCGAGACCAGGTTCTGTGAGCGGCCCGTGATCCAGGCCAGATCGCAAACGCAAAGCTCACCGGCCGCCTCGCCTACGGACTCCGCCTCCCCGAGAGCCCCGGCAAGCGTAAGCCTCGTAGGGTCAGATAACGCCCGGGCCGCCTCCGCGGCCTCCTGCGCCCCCTCCTCCCCCAGAAGCCTCGCCCGGATAGCCTCTGCCTTCGGAGCGTCTATGCACAACAGGTCGCATCGGTCGTTGGTCATAGTATCACCTCAACATTCATTGTATCGTCCGTAAGACTATAGCAGATGCACGGCTGGGCGACGAACCGCGGGGAGATTCTCTGTGGAGTCGGACCCGGGGCGGCGCGGTACGGTCCGCCAGGCGGGTTAGAGGCTTATAAACCCGAGCGCGGCGAGCGCGGCGAGCGCGGCGAGCAAGACGGGCTGGTGGATTAGATAGATAGACAGGGTGTGTCGCCCGATAAACGCCAGCGGCCTTACGGGCGCCGGAGCCGCCTCGCCAGAGGGCTTTCTTCCCGCGTACAGGAAGTTACCCGCCGCGATGCCCAGTAGGACCACCCCGAACCAGGGGAGTAGCGGCCGGTAGTCCGGCATCACGAGGCCCTCGGGCACTACGCCCAGAGGGGCCAATAGAACGCCTCCCGCTCCGGGCAGCGAGACGCCGAGCGAGGATATGTAGAGGCCGGTTGCTATCACCAGGGCACCGAGCGCGAGGTTGGCGAGCCGGAGCCGCACGAACGGGTAGGCTAGGATTATTGAGAGCCCGATCAGTTGCAGGATGCCGATGATCACGTAGCCCAGCCCGGACACCAGGAAAACCAGGGCTATCGCCATGCCGTAGCCGAAGATACCGGCCCCCCGCCGCAGGAACTTTCTGAAGTTTCCAGATCGCGCCTCGGCCGAGCTGCCGAGGCCAAGTGTCAGAGACAGCCCCACGAGGAACACGAAGGCGAAGGCGCTGGTGTCGGCGAATACGGCCCAGAACCCGGACGTGGACTCCACCGGATACCCGCCGAAGAAGTCCAGATCGTACACTAGGTGATACAGCGCCACCATTATCATGGCTACGCCCCGGGCGGCGTCCACCCCCCAAAAACGCGGGCCTCCGGCCGCCGGAGCCCCTCCATCGAGCCGCGCCGCGACCCGTCCTTTAAACCGTGGTACCGGGGAGATGCGTCCGCTGGGCACGGCCCGATTATAGATCACCGGATGCATACTCCTTTGAGGGCGATCCCTGACATAGCCGCGTCCGGGGGCAGGATAGGAACGCCGCTTTCGAGCCGTAACACCGGCTCCTGGTATCCCGACTGCGCGGGCACAACCCACGACTCCCCGTCGCGAATGCCCCTCATGAGTTCTTTGGCCGAGCAATGCACGCCATGCGCTCCCGCGGGCACCAGTCATCACTTCCAACGCCTTTGACGCCGCGTTAGAGAGTGTACAATCCGCGCATCTTGGAGTCTCTACGGCACGACACATTACAGGCGATGCCCGTGCTAGCCGCCCTGCTTGTGGCAGCCTTCGTCGCCTTCTACCCGCAGCTCGAGGTGGCGGGCTACTGCGTCGGTGGCGGCTGCCCGGAGGTCTCCTCCGTATCATCCGCCACGCACGCCTCCGGTGGAGGATCCCACGCTGGCGGCGCCCACGGTGTGGGCGGCGTCTCGGGAGTCTGTCTGCTAGCGGCGCTCGTTTCGGGCTCTGTCTTGGCGGTGGCGCGCACGCCCAGGCTCGCCTCATTGATCGCCGCCTCTAGGAGGGTGCTCCCGAGCTTGTGTCTCTCGCCGGACCCCCCTCCTCCCCAGCAGCGCCTCTAGCCCATTACGCGTCCGTCCGGACGCCTCGGGTCCGCCCACACAGCGGTCCCAGACGCTAGCAAGCCAATCTAGAGGTGTAGTTAGACATGACAGGTGGAAGAAGAGGCATGGCCCAGGCGCCCGGAGAGCGGCCCTGGGGTAAATTACTTATAGCGGCTATTTTGGTGGCGCTAATAGCCGCCTTCGTGGGTGTGGTCATTCTGGACAGCCGCCAGGGGGTATCCGCCGGTCCTCCGGACGGCACCGAAGAGTTAGAGGTCGGTCAGGCCGGGCAGCATACCGAACAGAACGTGGACTACGAGCAGAACCCACCCGCCGGCGGCGACCACAACCCGGTGTGGCAGAACTGCGGCGTGTACGAGGAGCCGATCCGGAACGAGACCGCCGTACACTCCCTGGAGCACGGTGCTGTCTGGATCACCTACCGCCCAGACCTCCCCGAGCAGCAGGTCAACCGGCTACAGGATCTCGCGCAGGGCGAACCCTACGCGCTCCTCAGCCCGATGGAGGGACTGCCAAGCTCCGTCGTAGCCAGCGCCTGGGGCGAGCAGCTACAGGTGGACGAGGCTTCGGATGAGCGCCTGGAGCAGTTCGTGAGCGCCTTCCAGCAGGGACCGCAGACCCCGGAGCCCGGCGCGGCATGCTCCGGCGGAGTAGGTGAGCCGGTCTGATGGGGCTCTTGCGACGAATAGGAGCGGCTGGCCTACTGACCGCGGTCGCGGTCCTCGTGAGCGTCGCCTCGCTCTCGCTGGTGATCGCCGACCAACCTCCTGGAGAGAACTCCGCCGAAGCAGGTTTTGCCCGCGACATGTCGGCCCACCATGCCCAGGCCGTCGAGATGGCCCAGATCGTGCAGGAGAACACCGACGATCCAGAGGTAACGAACCTCGCCACGGACATAACGCTAACCCAGCAGAGTCAGATCGGGCGCATGCAGGGCTGGCTCTCACTGTGGGGGCTACCACTTTCGGGCTCGGGCGAGCGCATGGCGTGGATGGGGTCGGAGATGGACGGTCGGATGCCCGGCATGGCTTCATCGGAGAAGCTCAACGAGCTGCGAAACGCCGAAGGCGAGGAGGCCGAGAGGTTGTTTCTCCAGCTGATGATCCCGCACCACGAGGCCGCGATTCCTATGGCCGAGGCCGTCATGGAGCGCTCGGACAAACGGACGGTTACGGAGCTCGCGCAGGCCATCATCGCCTCCCAGAGAGCGGAGATCCAGACCATGCGGGATATGCTCGAACAGAGGGGCGGAGATCCGCCGCCGCAGAATGGACCCATGGAGGATATGGAGATGGACGGAGATGCCCAGAGCGCAACCGGGTATGCGGGCCTGGCATGAGAACGCTGCGCGCAGCCATTTTCGGAAACGCTACCGCCGCTCGAGCGTAGGTGTGAGTCATGAGTAGAGGCAGATTTCTACAGCGCCTGGGCCGGGATCCGGCGCCGCTGCTCGACGTCCGCGCCAGGGTGTACCTGCTAACCCTGCTCGGGCCGTTGTTCGTCTACAACATCTCTCTCAAGCTCGCGCGCATAGGGGCGCGTCCGGAGGAGACCGGCGCCTACGAGGCGCTACAGTTCCTGAGATCGGACATTTTGTTCGACCTGGGCTACGCGACGCTCTGGGCGGGCCTGTTTATCGTCGCCAAGAGCGGTCTCCCGAGACGAGCGGCCACCGTGACGTTTCACGCCGCCACTATCCTGGTGGCCGTCCTCACTACGGCGACCCACTTCTACTACGTGGATACAGGCTCGGCGCTCAGCCTGCACCTGATCTCATACTATCTCTCCGCGCCCGGCGAGATACAGTCGGTGGTCGCGAGCAGGATAAGTCCCGGCGTGGCCGCGCTCGCCATCGTGCCCCTGCTATACGCGGTATTCGTCCCCTGGCTACTCGCGCGGGCTCTCGACCGCCGGAGCGGCCCACCGGGACCCGGGCGCGGTACAGTACGCCAGAGAGGCTCGCTGCTGGGTCTCCTCGGTGCGGGGCTCGCCGCCGCCGGACTCTTCCTTTTCTCCCTGCCGGCCAACCCGGAGGCTACCGGGGCCAGCGAGTCTTTCATCCGGGCTCCGCTCGTAAACATGGTCTCCGCGGAGATCGAAGAGTCCGCCTACGAGGACCGTATAGAGGTAAACGAGGAGAAGATCCGGAAGAGTCTGCCCCAGGATACAAGCCTCGCGAAGACGCCGCGGACAAACAAGCGCAACGTGGTACTAATACAACTGGAGTCCACCCGGGCGCGCTCGGTGACACCCTACGAGTCGGTAACGCCCTCCGACGAGGACGGTGAGGGACCGGAGATTACCCCATTCTTGGACCGGCTGGCGCAACAGAGCCTCGTCGCAGAGAACGCATACACTACGGTCCCCCACACCTCTAACTCCATAACGGCGATCAACTGCGGCATAACCCCGCCGACCACCCCGCGGGGCACGGACGGGCTAGCGGAGGACGTCCCGGCGCGGTGTCTGCCGGGACTACTAGGAGAGCAAGGCTACAACACCGCGTTCTTCCAGTCTGCCACCGAGAACTTCGAGAGCCGCCGCCAGGTAGTCGAGAACTTCGGCTACGAGGACTTCTTTCCTCTGGAGAGCATGGACAGGGAAGGCTTCGAGAGGGCGAACTACTTCTCCTACGAGGACGACATAATGCTCCAGCCGAGCCGGAAGTGGCTGAGCAAGATTACGGAGAACGGCCAACAACCATTTCTAGCCACGTATTTGACCGGCACGGCCCACGACGACTACGGCGTGCCGTCACGCTACGGCACGAAGGAGTTCTCCGAAGACCCTCTCCTGAACCGCTACCAGAATACGGTGCGCTACCAGGATTTCTTCGTCCGGAACCTGATCCAGCAGTACAAGGACATGGGGCTGTACGAGGACACCGTGTTCGTGATCACGGGCGATCACGGTGAGGCCTTTGGCGAGCACGGCCGGTTCCAGCACGACAAGGTCCCCTACGAGGAGGGCGTGAAGATCCCCATGATGATCCACGACCCCCAGCGTCCGGGCTGGACCAGCGGCGGCGCCCGCGTGGAGGAGCTCGCAAACCAGCTGGACCTGCTCCCTTCAATAACGCGCCTCCTCGGCTACCGCGTCGAGGGCGGCGAGTATCCCGGAGAGCCGCTGTGGAATCCGCCGGAGGACAGGACGCTCAACTTTAGCTGCTGGGGCTCGCGCGAGTGCCTGGCGAGCCTGGAGGACGGCATGAAGTACGTCTACAACTACGGCGATACACCCGACGAGCTCTACGACCTCTCGCGCGATCCCATGGAGGAGAACAACCTGCTTTCCGGGGCCTCGGATTCAGAGCGGCGCGAGGCGGATGAGCGCCGCACGCAACTGCTCACCTGGAAGGCCCGCGTAGAAGCGATCTACGGTGATTAGGCTCCGGACGCAGGCTATCTTTCTGACTATTTTTCTAAAGGAGAGGTGTACATGAACTTTGATCCCGGCATTACCATGATCCTGGTCGTACTCCAGAACGCGTTGTTCGTGGTGCTCACGTTGGGAGCGTTCTGGGGCGGGGTGCTCGTGCTGCGCGCTTTTGGCCGCCGATTCAGCCTCTCGCTCGCTCCGCTGGGCTTTATCCGGCCCCCGCAGGGCGGTGTGAGAGCGGTGCTGAGTGGAATCGGCGTAGGACTTGCCGGGGTCGTCTTGAGCGCCCTGCTCGCCGCCGCGAGTCAGTACGTACTCAAAGCTTTCGGATACCCTGCGGATAACTCGGCGCAGCAACCCCTGATGGAAGGCATAAGCTCCTGGGTCTCGGAAAACCCGGCAGTCGCGATACCAGCGGTTTTCCTGATCATTGGGTTGGTCACTCCCGTCGCGGAGGAGATACTATTCAGAGGCGGTATCTTCGCCGGTCTTGGGCGTTTGTTCTCGGCCGCGGCCGGCAAAATAGCCGCTATAGCCACCAGTCGGACCCTGATCAGCGGGGGAGGTCGGGACCCCGAGACCCGGCAACATGCGGGCGGGCGGAGCGCGTTCGTCCTCGCTGCGGCGCTCTCGTCGGCCATGTTCGCGTCGTTGCACCTCGAGCCAGTGCTCTTCCTATCTATCTTCACGCTAGCTATGGGGCTGTGCTGGCTGCGTATCCGCAGTGGGCTCCTTGCCCCGATCGCCGCGCACGCCACGTTCAACTCTTTCACAGTGACCATACTCGTATTGAGCGGGTTGGGTTTTGTGCCCGAGAGTATCTGAATTCATGGGCGGCAACGAACCGTTTTGTGGAACTGTCACCTGGCCCCCCAAAGCTGGTTAGAATTTACATTCCACTCGCCAGTAGCGTCTCGACCATCTTTTTGTCGGCTGCAACGAAGCGTGCATCCTCTATGGACCACACCACCCGGCGACCACTAGCTGGCGCTCCGGCCGCGGTCTCTTCTATCATGAGCTCCGCGACGGCCGGGTCGTCGAACTCGACCAGCTCGTAGCTGTCGGTGGTGCCAGTGATCTCCTCGGGATAATGGTTGATGAAGGCCGGCGGCGTAGAGGTCGAGAGATCGGTAGCCTCCGTAAGAGTAGCTAGCAGCGTACCTACGATGATCTCCGCCGCAGCCGAGATATCCTCGCCGGCATTGTCCGCGAGATCGGTTATGAGGACCACGGGCGAGCCCGGGGGCTCGTCCGCTTCGTGCTCGTAGATCCTGATTCTGCATTTGGCTGGCCGGCCGTAGCGGATATCGAGTAGTCCTTGATACGGCATGGGCCAATCCGCCATTAGCCTCACGGGCGGTAGTCTACTTCCATAGTTTCCTCTCTTTTGAAACCTGGGTAGTTCATGTGCTCCCGGCTCTCCCCATTACACCTCACTTACACTGGCGTCGCGCCCGCTAGCACACCAGCCACCTCGCCCATCACACCGGTAATGTGCAGAGTGCCGGCCAGCACGAGCCCGGCCACGCCTCCGCCGAGGACAGAGCCAAAGCCGGGGCGGGCCGAGGCGTGCGCCCTGAGCGCGGCCAGTACAAGCTCGCGGCCGAGACCTACGATCACGACGATGGCGCCGGCCACGAACACGGTCCGCCACCACTGGTAGGAGATGAGCTGGCCTTCGGAGAGAACCGTAGCTATAAGCCACAGCACCGCAACGAGCCCGGTTACTCGGGCGGCCTGCCTGAGGTAGCCATCGTTTGGGCCCCGGGCCTGCTCGCGAAGGCCTTCTTCTCTTTCACGGTCCCGGCGGCGGCGATCCTGGTCGCGCCTTCGCCTGTAATGTTCCCGCTCGCGCCGGCGTTGATAGTAGTCCCCACTCATGCCGGCATTATATTCGGACGCCATGCTTGTGGCAGTCTTCGGTGGCCCATGAGCGTATTTTTTGCGGGATAGATGTGATGCTCGACCTTACTCAGCCGAAGATCTTGTACACCAGCTTGTGCACGGCTCTGCGGGCCAGGCGCTTTGAAAGAGCCTCGGCCCACGCGAGACCGCACACGCGTCGCCGCGCAGGTGGTGGAGCTTTAAAAGTACCTTTATCATCTTCTTCTCCGATATTTATCGGGCAGGATTGCTCACGAGAAGATCCCCGGCCCTGTGTGTTCAGGGACCGGAGATCGGCTAAAAATAGTAGATGATCTCTAGTGAGAGTTGGGCCTAACTCTCCTCTTATTCGGGCTGGACCTTGTGCTCGCGGCTTTTGCGCTCGTGCTCCTCGCGCTCCTCGCGTCGACGAGTCTGTTCTTTCTCACGCTCGATGCGGGCTGTGCGCTCCGGATCCGGCGGTAGCCTTCTCTGTCCGGTGCTTTTGGAGTGTATCGTTCGTGCCATGAGAACCTCACCTCCTCTAATACTCATTATCGTCTTCGCCGGCGAGGAAGACAATGTCTGAGGCTTGCCAGGATTCTCCAGAAGGGATCGAGACACTAAACTCTATTCTAAGAGCAACCTGTCCGCCATCGGGTATAGTCACGAGAACCGATTCTTCGAGCGGTTCCTCCGGCTCGAGCGTCTTCGCCTCGACAGGTTGCCAGACTCCGATGAGGTCCCAGCCGCTTTGCGAACTTTGCGAACTTTGCGAAGACTGCTCCACATCCTGCTGCGTGGATACCATGGAGCTAGCCAACAGTCTCACCGCCGTGCCTTCCGCGGTGATCCGTAGTTCCCTGGCCCCGATATTTCGAGCTCCACAGTCCATCAGCACATGTAGCACACCCTGCTCTCTTCGCACCTTGCTTGTGAGGACCAGGTTTAACCTGGGCCGGAATGTGCGGCCCCGGATGAACTTGAAGTAGGCAAAGCCGCCGCCGATTATCAGGGCCACCGCAGTGACTACATCGCGTGCGACTGAGGCAAGATCCACGAAGATCTGCATGTACTCATTCTCCCCTTTATCAGTTTCTCGGGACGAGCTTCTCCCTGCGATGTTGTAGGAGCTTCAAAAGGATCTGACCGTGACAGATAAGCCCGTCGCCAGCACTGAGACCGCCGTAATCCGTACACCAACATCCAAGGGTCTGGCCTTCAAGCTCGCCGAGACGCTTTAGAAGCGGCCTGCCTTCCCCGAAGACGAGCCACTGCTTGTACTTTTCTATAACCTCTTCGCGCTCTCCATCCTCTCCGATCTTGAAGGGGTTACCCCACACCGAACCTCGTCCGCGACCTATGTAGACGTCGAACGGCTCTTTTTTGCAATGGACCACCTTCTCCGCCACTTGAGCTCCTCTTTTTCCTCTCTGCAAAGTATCGGGCCTTCGTTTCTTTCGAGGCCCGATACCGCTAGCTGCAATTCAGAAGGTGATTATGCGGAACCGATCATCTATTAGGACCTCCTCAAGGACAGGCTTTACGTCAGCAAGGTAGTCCAATTTTCCATTTCCGGCTCCGGGCCTGGGCAGATAGACCTCGGCGATCCGGAAGCGCTCCATAAGCTCCACGAGCTGGTGAGCGGACCGTTTGATCAGCTCCGGGTCTGCACAGTCCCTCCAGGAATGCTTTACAGGGAAGCTACCGAGGTGAGAGCCATCCGGCAAGGCGGCCAGGCGGAATACCCGGTTGCCGTACCGGCCCAGAAGTTCGCCGAGCTTGTAGTCGATGCCGGGCAGCATCTCTTTGGCCTGCCGCGCGCACCCTCGACCCATAACGCACGCTCCGCCCTTACGGCGCTCGCCGTTTGTACAGACCAATTCACAAAGTCAGGGCTCTCCCGAACTCTAGGTGAAGAGGTCCGTCTCCCGCTGTTCCGCCTGCCAGAGCAGCCTTCAGGCCGCCAGGGCTCTGGCCCTCAACAGATCAGAGTTCGCCCGGCCGTAACCCTGCCGCTTCAGGAGCTTCACCTTATGGATGAAGCCCTCGACGGGTCCGGTGCTCCAGCTCTCCGTTAGCCCCGCTCTCACCGCCGCAATGTCCTTGTTTAACCCGGCGGCGAACTTTCTCATCACCTCGGCCTGTGAGGCGTCTGCTTCTGCTAGCCAGCCGTCCAGCTTTTCGCCGTCGAGTTTCCGGACCATTTTCGCGAACTCTTGCGTCAGTCGGTAAGCATCAGCCAGTGCCGCGTCAGAAGCGCACAATCTATCCAGGTACGCCTTCTGCTCCGCATCGAGTTTCTCTTGCCGGCGCATAAACAGCGCAGACATGTTCCTGGCTGTCGGAGACACCCCCGCGATGGAGCCCTTCTTCGCCTTGGGTGCTCTAGGAGCCTGGAGCCGCTTGCCCTGCTGCTCAGTGTAGCGAAAGTCCGAGATGAGCTTGGTCACTATGTCTATGCTGTGTGAGTAGCCTTGCTCGCGGATCTCGTAATAGAGTCTCTTTGCACTGTGGCAGCCCTCGTTCCAGCGCCTTATGAGGTAGGGTCGCCACGGATCGAGGACGCTACCTTTTCTGCCATGCTTGGGCCGGGGTGGAGGCTCGGCGAGCTCTCTGTAGCGGTAGACGGTGCTGCGGCTGGTGCCGGTCCACTCTGCTATGTCCTTGACCTTTGCTCCGGCAAGGTGGAGCCTGCGGATCGCTTTCCACTGTTCGACCAGGCGCTCGTGGCGTTCCCTGGCCGGTCCCTCTATGTGCTCGTAAGCGCGTATGTCGGGGATCTCCGTAACCGGAACATGGCCCTCCTTGCCGTCTTTGGAAGTCTCCGCCCCGTCATGCGTAGTCTCAGGCATCACCGCCTTCTTCAGCTCCGTGCGTTTGGTCAGCAAGAAATGCTCCACGACCTGGGTGAGGTTGTGCAAGAGGTGCCAGCGGTCGGCGACCTGCCTCGCCTGCGGGGCGCCGGCGTCGATGCCTTCCCGGCAGACGTTGGAGCGGTCGCGAGCAACCACTTCGACGTCGGGATGCTGCCCCAGCCACCCAGCTATTAGCTCTGTCGAGTGGCCCTGCAAGAGATCCACTATCTTGTGGCGCTCTAGGTCCACCATGATCGTTGCGGGGCCGTTGTTCCTCTTTAAGCCGAAGTCGTCCACTCCCACCACGCGTAGGTCTTTCTCGTCCCCGGTCTCGGCGCTGTGGACGACGAAAGCTCTCCGAATCCGGTTAAGGAGGGTGTCGGGGCTAACGAGTAGGCCTAACTCTCGGGCGAGTCTAGCTCCGGCCTCGCCGCCCAGAGAGAAGGCTATCCACTCCAGAGCGTTCCTCTGGCGGTTGGTGCCGCGGGCAAACGGCCGGGTCACATCATGCAGGCGCTCGGCGAAGATCCTGCGCTCGCAAGATGGCTCGTCGCAGAAAAACTTCCGCACCCGAAGCCGTAGGCGCACTGGGGTGCCCGACCACGGCAGGTCGGCCAGCGTACGGGTGTAGAGACCATGAATTCGACGTGAAGGCCGCTCACACAGAGGGCACTTGGCTGCTGGAGCATTCTTGAAAGCGTAAATGGTTACCGAGTGTCCATCGAAGGAGATCTCGGCAACCTGCAATTCTTCAGGTAAGGTGAAGCTGCTTTTGAAGAAGGCTGTCTTGAGCATAAGATTCCCGGTGTTTTGGTGGCTTTCACGAGCATTGTCGAGGAAGGAAAGCGCCGATGCAGCCCGATGGCTCCGACTCTTCCGCAATTTCATCAAGGACAGCGGCGACCATACTCTGGGTCGTCGGAGTCATCATGGTGTGTGTCTTTGGGTCTCTAGGCCTGGCTTCCTACGGTGGCACCACGGGCTGTAGTGAAGGCGAGCGCGCCGCCTACGCTAACCTTTCTAGGTACAAGGACCGTCAGCTCCAGGTGATTTCCAACAAGACCAACGGCACCTGCGACGTCAGCTTCACGACCGACGACTCCCAGCAAGAGGTCCTCGGCTACTACCGGACACAACTCCGCGTGCGAGGCTGGGAGGTAGAGAACAGTGAAGAGCCTACACCCTTCTCGGAGCTTTCCGAAGCGGAGCAGCGCGAGGCTACAGAAAACGGAGCTCGGTACATAGAGGGTCCTACGGGCGTGCAGGGTCGCCGCGATGGCTACCGCTACTCCGTAGCTGTCTTTCCCGAAGGCTCTCCCGAGTCGCCACCAGGAGGAGGCGTCAGAGTCTACGTGATGATCCTTGAAGAGTAGCTCGGCCCAACCCCAATCTTCCACTGAGAGCCTTGCTCTTCACCTAGAGTTCGGGAGAGCCCTGACTTTATGAGTCAGTCTGGTTTGTGGTTATCAGTTTCAGCGCCGGGTAGCTGTCTGGTCTCAGTCTCCAGAGATCTCCGTTGATTTCGAGCATGATTTCTCCCCGGATATTCTGACGTGGGCCTTCATCTATATTAGGCCCACGTCTGTCTGTTAGCGCCAGGGCTGTTTCTCTTTAGAGAAGATCTTTAAAGGAGATAACGTACAGCATCTAGTACGAAGCTACTCTGACTCCTACCCTTTTGAAGGCTTTGATCCCTCCCCGGACTTCGAGCCTTCACTTCCTTTAGAGGTTCTCGGAGTACCCGTAACGTTGATACCGCTCTCTTCCGGCGTCACGCCCTCGGGGTAGCCGAACTCTTCGGCAAGGTCAGCCGGTAGCCTGCGTCCAACGTAGCGGGTTTTGCCCTTTCCGCTCCTCTTGCGTCCATTTTTGTCGGTATAGGTGAGATCACCCGTTATATAGGACTGAAGATAAAAGTAGGGACCGGAGCCCCTGATGTACTGGGCGACCAGCCAGCGGCTCAGTTCCTGGCCGGGGCCGCGCTCCGGGTTCTCTTTACCCATAGCCATCTTCCGCGCATAGGAGGCGAGCTCCCGAAGCTCGGTCGAAGAGAGAGACTCCAGGTACTCCTGAAGCTGCTCGTCGGGCTTGAAGTGTTCGCCGTCCGTGGATCCCATAGTCTTACGATTCATGGTAGCGGTAATACTCATTTTTGTCTTCTCCTTGCTGTAGTGATTGTAGTGACTAGCCCGTTTACTCCAATGCTAGGGCTGGCAGAGCCACGCCAGGGCCACAGGCCCTGCCAGCCCTTGTAACCCTCTACCCTATTCGTGGTACCCGTGGTGCGCCAGTCGCGCCGGCGAGTCGCCGGAGGCGGCGAGTCGGAGCGGCGGTGCCGCACTGGATTATCTCCGCTCCACTGACGTTCCTCTCTCATCGGGTTTCGCCAGTTCTCCGCCAGAGGTCGGGGCGGTGAAGTGCTCGAAGAGCGCGAATCGCCCCGGCCGGAGCCGCACCACCTTGAGGACGGCCGCTTGCGCGGGTCAGCATCTCCGGAGCAAGTGAAACTCGGCGAGCCAGCGAGTGGGGCCGGTGAGTCGCTGAAAGCGGCGAGTCGGCCCCGCCGCTGGCGAGCCTGCGCTTCGCCAGAAGCGCCCGCCACCGGCTAGCCGGTTCGCTATGTGAACCAACGCGAGACGCGGAGGCCGGGACTCTCTCCCGGCCTCCGCTCCGTCTCCCTCTGCTCCGCTCTAGCTATCCCAAGCCTCGGTGTAGCTGGCTCCGGTGGCGGCCATCTCCGCCATTACCTGCGGATCGAAGCTCTGCTCGGGGCCGGTGTCCTCCTCGTTACCCGCTGTCTCGTCGGCTATCTCCTGCGTTTGAACCTCTTCGTAACCTTCAAGCTCGCGGCGAGTGTAGCGGCGGGGCTTCACTCCCTCGGCAAGCCGGGCGTATACCTTACCTCCCCGGCGGCTGCGGTATACCTTCTTCAGATCCTTGAGGCGGTTCAGGGCGGCGCTGATCCGCTCCTGAGCCTCGGGGCTGTGCGCTCCGCGCTCGTAGTAGAGGCTGTTTATCTCCTGAGCCTGTCCGGGCCTGTGATACAGCCAGTTTATGAGGCGGTCGGCCTCTCTCCACTTGCGGCGGGCCTCTGCCTTAGCATAGTTCTCGCGGGCCTCGTCTCCGGCCTGAGCCTCTACCCTCTCCCGGTACGCTGCGAGCGGATCGGCTGTGTAATCCTTGCGCTGCGGGGCGGGGCTGGTGGCGATTATCTGGGCGTTTATCTGGCGGCGGCTGATAGCCTGCTGATACCACCGCTCGCACTCGTCCTGGCCCGTGCGGGTAGACTTTGGGGCGGCCTCTGCTTCTCCGGCGGTAACGGTGTCTTTGGTCGCCTCGGGGAAAAGCACGGCGGGGGTGCGGAGTTTTGAAACTCGCGTATCCGCCGGGGCGTAGCTTACGGCGTAGTCTCCCCTATCCTCGGCGCGTCCGGCATCTATGGCGAGGGTGCGGCGGGTGGTCTGCTGGTAGTCGTCGGTGTAGTAGAAAGCGGTGCTTTCGTCGGCAAGCTTTACCGCGTCCACCGCGCCGATGCGGGCGGCGTAGCCGGTCATCCGCTCGACAAACTCGGCGGGGATGTGGTGCTCGCTTCCAAGCTCGGCGGCGATCTTGCCGGAGCCGACGCTACCGTTATCCCCTACCCGCTCGCGGAGTGCTTCGGCAAAACACGTACCGAAAAGATGCGCTACACTGGCCTTATCCATTGGGAAGTCCCCCTTTGGATCACGGTTCGGGATGTTGGCTCATCGCCGAACCTGGATTAACTTTACTAATTAATATTCTAGCAGCTTAACCAGCAAAATCAAGACCAAAAAGGGCGAATTTGGGAGATTTTTAGAGAAATTTTCCCTGCAAATGGTAGGATTATTTCCCGTGAGACGGCAGCGGCTACCACCAGCCCCAAGCATCCTATACAACTACGCCGCGCCGAAGCCCCAAGCATACCCACACCATTAAAGAGTCAAAGGCCAGTGTTTCCGAATGTAGGCGTTCCACCGCGCCTAAGCGAGCCACGTCAAGGGCAGCTCTGCTAGGAAAAGTTTTGACGAAGAATTTTTAGGCCAGAGGCCGTGAAGAAAATTCTTTGCAAACCCGGAGGGCGGCTAGCAGTCTAGACTGCTGGCCGAGTTTTCCGGCCCTTGACGTGGTGAGTGTGGTGCTACGCTAAAGCCGCTTCGGAAACTGCTGCTCCTACCATCGAGTATCGTACCGGGCCACACACCCCGCGATAGGGATCTGCGCCTTCCGCAGATAGCCACACCCCCGCTGGCACAGCCGTCCGCCGTGTTAGAGAAGGTCGCTCTAGGCGGTTCATGTGAACCTCGAACCGCAGCGGGCGAGCCGCACCCGGGTACCTCTGCTAGCTCGGTCGCGTGATCCTCCAGCCACGCTGCGGCCCGCATGGGCTGGAGCTCGAACTGGTTCGGGCGGAAGCCCCGCGCTCGGGCTCCCGCCCTCCCCTAGTAGTTAGTTGGTCTGTAGCCAGTAGCGCGAGAGCTGGGCGTGCAGTGCCTCGTTCTCCTCCAACACATCCTGGAGCTGATGTTCGAGGCCTTTGATCTCCATCCTACGGGTGTCCAGCTCCTCCCACAGCCGGCTCGTGTACTCGGAGTCAAACCGCCGCCACTCTTCACGCACCTCGAGCTCTGCCAAAGTCTCTCTGTAGCGGTTACGATAGAAATCCGCCCTACGGCCCGCGTCGGTGATCAGTATCCAGGCAAGGACCGCGAAAACGGCGAACGCCGCCACGAACAGGACTGGCAGCATCTGATTCTCCTTGTGTAGGTAATCAGGTTATGGAGGTTATAGGGCTTTCTACTCTGCTCTACTCTCCGATTAGCCCGGCCTCCTCGCCCACCGTGAACTCGAAGTCGAGCAGGGCGTCGAAGGCTGCGTGAGAGGCGCACTCGACTAGACGCTCCCGGCCGACTAGCTCGTTGCCCGAGAAGCGATGCTTGAGCAGATCCACGAGTGCCTCCCGCTCTACCGGGTCTTCCATTACCCGGAGTAGCTTCTCGTCCTGGGCAGTACGCATGGTGGCTCCTTCCTCTGATTGGTCTACTGCGTGGCGAGTTGCACCGCTGTACTACTCGCCACGCAGTAGCGCCACGTAGTGGAAGCTGCTGAAGACGATCAAAGACTGTAAAGAGTCGGGAAGCCGCGCGCAGGGGTTTCAGGTGTCTCGTGGGACCCTGCGATGATCCGGTGCTACGGGATGAAGACGTCTCTTACGGGGTAATCAAATAGAGAGAGCAAGAAGGGAGCAGGAGCGGCGGAATGCATCCGCCTCCGGGAGATCTCTCAGGACTCCGAGCGGTCCTTCTGTTCTTTCATGAGCTCGTGGTAGGCCTCGCGCATCTGCTGGTCGTAGCGCCTGCGCTCTACCGTTCCTTTCGGCGGTGGTGGGTCGATCTCCTCTTCCGGCATCGTCTCTTCGAGCTCGCGGTACTCTGTGCCCGCGTCGAACGGGTGACCGAAGTTCTCCTGGTAGCTAACCGTTGCGACCACGCCTTCGTTCCCGTCGTCGCGGATTTCGAGGCGGCTAACCCACCAGGTCTCGCCCATCGCCAGCACGTGTTCGCCGTCGTGGCTCGCTACCAGGGCCTGAGACCCTTCTCCATCAGGGCGGATGTCGAAGGCGAAGATGTGACCGGGCACGGCCTCGGCGATGGCGTCGGTATCGTAACGGCTCACGATCATCATTTTACCCTACCTCCTTGCGCAAGGCTCTGTACCACTTCTCTATCTGCTGCGCCGCCCGCGGATAGTCGGGCCGGGCGACCTCGCGGTGATTGCCGCTGTGAGCCCGCTCCTCGCCAAGCAGGACGCGGTTCTTTACCCGGGTCGCGTAGTAGACCGTGTGGGCTCCGCCGCGGTTGTCCCGGACCCTCTCGAAGCTCATGGCGAGGACCCACCCGTTCGGTAGCTCCACTGCTGTCGAGATCGTCCGGGCATGCCCCGGATACCGATCATCGAAGAATGCCGAGAGCTCCCGGCTTACGTCCTGCATCTCTCCCTCCCTGTCCGTGGCAGACTTTCCCCGCCCTTCCCCATCCGGTTTCTACACAAGAAAAGGCGCGGAGCCGCTCACCGGCTCCGCGCCCCCTGTAGCGCACACTCTGTTGCTGGTTGGCTGCTACAGGATGTCAGTCACTACCCGCTGCCTGGCCTGAGCGTGATGGAAGGGGATATCATCCCACTGCCCATCCTCGAAATCGGCGGGTGCAGCGTCGTTGCCCGAGCTGCCCGAGCCGCCCGCTGCCGCTCCGACCTTCTGACCACCAGCGGAACCGCCATTCTCGAACTCTCCGCCCTGGCCGCGCGGGAGGAACTGGACCTCATCGGCCACTATGTCCACCTTGTTGCGCTTGGAGCCGTCCTGGGCCTCCCACGACCGGAACTGCAGACGGCCCTTGATGAGTATGGGGTCGCCCTTCTTCTTGTAGTTGGCGATGGTCTCGCCAAGCTCGCGCCAGGCCGTGACGTCGAAGAAGTCCACCTCGTCGTTCTGGCTGCGGACGCGGTTTACCGCGATCCCGAAGTTGCACACCGGGATGCCGTTGTTCGTGAACCGAAGCTCGGGATCTCGCGTGAGGTTCCCGGCCTCGACCACCAGGTTGAAGTCGGCCATCTTGGCCCTCCTCTCGACTTGCTCTACGTGGGCCTCCCTCCTTACGGGATAAGCCCGATTTACCTACCGCCAGTGACCCTCTACATCCACTGAGAGAGCGTGCTGGCTGCTTTCACCACTGGGCAAGCAGCCAGCAAAGCTCCGAAGCTCCACCTAGGCCGCCTCTTCTCCTACCGGCTCGTCTTCCGAGGTGTACTGCTCGGAGTAGGGCGAGAACCCGGTAAGGAAATGGCTCACCGCGTCTTCCGCTCCGGCATACAACGATGGCTCTTCCTCTAGCTCCAGCGCCGGGTAGACGACGTGGCTGGTGATCGCCGGACGCTTGTTTCCCTCCAGGTACACTCCCACCTCTGAGCCGTCCGCCGGCGAGCAGATCGGCAGGAAGAGATCTCCGCGTACCTTCGACCCGGCCTCTGTTATCTCCGCACCGAGTAGCCTCATCACCTTCGCCTTCGCGTCGGCCGCTCTCTCCAGAGACCTGCTTACTGGGTTCTCCACCAGCGCCTCGACGTTCCGGGCCTTCCGTAGCAGCCGCCTGTGCTCGCTCACGATTCCTCCATCCTCTTTGGTGTTCAGGCCTGTACCCCTGGTCTGGCCTGAACACCGCCGCAAGCGAGCCGACTTCGTTATCTCGACGGGCTTCTGACGTCTGTACTACCTCTGGCCTCTTTCGGGAAGAAGCCCTCCTCTGCCCTGCCTCCACGAGCCCAGCGGCGACGGCCCCCAAGAGAAACCGCGCTGCGAGCAAAGTTGACTCCGCTCAACTTTGTGAGCTGCGTGGTTTTGGACACTTTGGGCCGCGTCGCCGCCGTGGACCCCACGATGCTTCGGCTTCCCTCCAGGTTACCGGGACCGTCTTCTCACCCCACATCCAGGCTCTCCTGAAACCTCTCGAAGTCTCGCTGGCGTGCCTCCTTCTGGGCCTGACGTATCGACTGCCAGTGAGATGGATACCGTCTAAGATCCACATCTCTAAGGCCGCCCTCTCTTACGAGCTCCTCCGGGAATACTTCGGCCTGAAGCAGTACCGCCTCCGGCTCGATAGCCTCGACCATCGCTCTGCACCCCGAGACGAATAGCGACCTCTCGTGACGGTTACCCAGATCCACCCCGACGCTCGATATAGCCACGGTAGAGCCCTTCTCGACTCCGAGAAAGCAGAACGTGTACGACTCCTCCGTGGACCACGAGATCGTCGGGATCACCTTCACCCCACCGGACTGCCAGTACGCCCCGCACCAGCGGTTGCGGTAAACGTTCCAGAGCTGCACCGTCAGCGGCCAGTCACGATAGAGACTGAAGTCCGGTGAGAGGGCAAAGCCCACGCTACTTACGTACTTCAGCTTCTCCCGGGGACGACTCCACACACCCTCGAACCGGTAGTCCTCGAGGAAGAAATGCAGGGCCGTCCGGTATGGTTCGTGGGCCAGCACCACATCTTCATTGAGCCTGGTCCGGTACGGCATCAGCACACCGGGGATCTCTTGCTCTCTCCTTATCAGGGGTATGCCGAGACCGTTGTCAGAGTCCATCAACCGGGTGGTGTTCAGGGCGTCTACCGAACCCTGTGGGCTCTTCTTCTTGAGCTCCTTCTCTACGTCCACCGGCGACCTCCTACCGATAACCGTCTATCACCAGACCTTACTCCTCTTCCTCTTCTTCCTCGCCTTCGTGATCTCCCGAGTCGCCACTGGACCCTCCAGTGCCCCCCACCGTGCCGATCGCGTAACCTCCGACCGCCGCTGCTGCTGTGGCCGCTGCCGTACCGGCTCCCGAACCTCCACCGCTCGACCCACTGCTCGATCCGCTGGCCGCGCCGCGACCCCCCATGAGCTCTACCTCCTGGCTCTCTCGACTCCACCGACTGGCTCTTCCTCTTACGGGAAGAGAACTCCTCCAAACTCTTCTGAGATACGTGGTTCCCTATCTCGTGCGCGGGCAGCCTGTGGTCTCTGACCAAGCCTTCTACTTCCACCCCACACGACCTACTACCCACTAAAAAGCTGCGTTGTTTTAGACACTTTTCGAGACTGTCATATAGACGTACCTCCGGCCTCCGTCCACGTGGTTGGTGCTGCCCCGATTCGCCGGCTAACTTACCCGCGCCGACCGTCACGACATCACCGCCGAGCCCCGACAATAGCTGCCCCGGTAACTCTTCCCCACCGACATTCTCGACTGCTCCGCTACGCTTCTTCACGAACTCCGAAGCTACTCCGAAAACACTGTGACGACACCCTCCTCCAACCCTCTCGACCGACCCTTCCCTACTCGCTATCTCTTCTCCACCAACCTCCTCGATTCCACTCCAGCATCCTCCCTCTACCATCCTCTGATCTTCTCCAGCTCCAGCCTCACTCCACCCTTCTATCTCCTCTCCATAACCTCCTCCAATCGCCACCTCTCTATCCCTCCAAACTCTCCTGTATCTACTAGCATCCACTACTCCACAAACCCGCCTCCAACACTTCTTCCTAGCCCCAAAACCAAGGCCAATTCGCCAGAAAATTTCTATACCCACACCTAACGAACGTTTTCTGACTCCTTGTGTAGGGTCGCTGATACTCTGATTCGGCATAACTCCTTTACCTATCGGCATCCAGGCTAATATGAAGCATTCACACACCCTTCACACGACTTTCTCGGTGAAGGGTGTGTGAAGGGTACTTTTGTCGATCCGGCGCGTGATACGTGTGTGAAGAGTCTGTGAAGCCTGTGTGAAGGGGCAGATTCGCCGGTGCAGTATGCTGTCGCTGCACCACTTAGCCAGCTCCCGATACCAGCTTGAATACAGCTCCCGACACTTCTCATCGCGTTCCATTTCTTCCCTCTGTGGCTGCTGCAATCGCGCTTCCGACTTGACTCTCTATGGCTATTACTTGCTCCAGTAACTCTGCCATCATCCGGCGGCTCTGCCTGACGTGTACGTATAGTTCTTCAAGCGTGGTTTGCTCCCCGGATCCAGAGTTATCGAGTAGCTGCTGGTTGTCTTGCTGCGTGGTTGGCAACGGATCTTCTGGGCCGCTACTGCGTGTCCGCTGTGCTTCTTTGACGAACGCGTCGTGGCCGCTACTCGGAGCTGCTTGCGCATCCTCTTCCGGGTAATGCACCACGTTCGTTTGGCCTGCTATCACCTTTATTCCAACCCCGGCCGCTTCCTCGCTCACATCTTCTGAGTAGGAAGCTCTAACGTCTTTTCCGACGACCCGATTTATTTTGTCGATGGTCTGGAATGTCGGCGTGCGCAGTCCTCTTAGCATGGACGATATGGTCGCTACTGAAAGCCCTGTCCTCGTCGCCAGTTCGGTCGGGTTCATTCCCCTGGCAGCCATCGCATCTCGCAGACGTCCGGGATCTACTTGGTGGTCTGTGGTCTTCTGAAACCCAACCTCTACCGGGGTGCTGCTAAGACCTTCCATTCCTCTGCCTAGGGCGCGCGAGATCTTGTTTACGCTGTCTTCCGAGAGTGGCTCTTTGTTTCTCACCGCGCGTCCGATGGTGTGCTCGGAGAGGCCACTGCGTCTGGCAAGATCGGCCTGCGACCACTTCTTTTCCGAGAGCACGTTTTCAAGTAGGTCTAACCTTATACCCATCCTCAAACAGCCTCTTCAGCCTCTCCTGCTGCTTGGGCTTGCTCTACGATCTCTCGTGCCCTGGTCAGCAAGTACTTCACTATGGTGTCGGTGTCGCCCAGCACACCTTTCATCGCGCTGCTCTCTTGCAGGGCCTCTCTGACGTACTCCTTGTCGCGTTCTGTATCGCAGGCAAACAACAGCTTTGCATCCTCTTTCGAGTAGCCGCGGTAGCTGCGGTAGCTGTCGGCGCGCGTTACTTTATCCTTAACTACTGACTTTGCTTCCCTGGATTCTTTGGTCTGGCGCTCGATGATGAACATCTTCCCATCCGGCATATGCACCCGGGCATCTGGTTGGTGCTTTTTGTTCTCACCCCCGAAGAAGTATTCGGTGGTGGCGTGGCTCTCGTTCTCCCAGCGCCATTCGGGGTAAACGTAGCCGTCCAGCTGGGCGAATAGCTCCTCGAAACTCGGCTGGATACGCGCGTATATCTCGGTGGTCTTGAAGTGGTGAGTCAGGCGCTCCGGTAGAGGCGGGTAGCTTTCACCGGGGCGCCCTGCGGCGTATGCTTGCCGCCTGTACTGGTTTTGCGTCAAGAACCAGTAGGTGCGCTGTCTGTCCTCTCCCAGTGGGGTGTAGTGATCCTTGAGCAACACTCCCTTGCCAAGAAGCTTGTAGAGTCTTTTCTTCGCGGAATATTCGGAGTAGTGAAGCTCTTCGGTACCCGGATCTTTTTTGTACGCCGCCGACGGGAAGTACATCTTTGCTATCTGCTCGGTGGGCAGAGCCAGCGCGGTGTATAGCGACCTCTTCAGTAGGTGATCGCGGTTGGTCGTCCTCGGCCCGTACTTGCGCCTGTTCTGCGTGCGCTTCTGATCTGAATTCTGTGCTTTTTTACGGCTATCCTGATCTACTACCGCAGTGTGTTCTGTAGTGTACTCTTCGCTTATGCCGGTATCCGTCATAATTTCCTACCTCCTCTACTAGTTGCCTTCTATATGTCGCCGCAGCCGGCGCCCGTTGTGCCAGCCAATGAGTTTGGAAAAGCCAGCTACCATGGGGATAGCTAGTCCAGCTCCCAGCACCAGGCTTCCGGCCCACGCCAGTGCTCCTCCTAGGACCGCCCACGCCGCCGCACTCAATAACAGGGCTGTGATCACGTAGACCAGCCCCAACAAATGTCTCTCGCCCTTAACTCTGACGCGGTGCGCATAAACGGGTGGTGGACTATGTCCGCCGTCTTCTGGAGCGAGCTGCCCCTCTAATTGCCGGCGGGCATCCGTGGACTGCTGGTGAGTGTGCTTGATTTCTAGTTCGGTGGTGTCGTCTTTAGTGCGGTCATCTTCGACACCGTTTTCGTCTCTGGTGTTTTGTTGGCTGCTGTTGGTAGCGGGAAGCTGCTCTTGATCCCCTGGGCCATCGCTTACGTATTGCTCGTCCCTTCCCGTTTCATAATCCTGCGAGGACAGATGAGAGCTATCCGTTCGCCGCTGGGAGTCGGTGGGTGCTTGCTGATGCTCCTCTTCTACGCCTCCCCTGTCAGACTCTTCCGCACTTTTCTGGTCCTCTGGAGTGGAATCACCATCTACCGAGCCCTCGGTAGTCTCCGGTTCTCTTTGTATGTTGCCCTGACCGGCCCCACTCACGCTGTCCTCGTCTCCACCTCCCAGCTCCTCGAATTCTGGCTGCCGATCCTTCTCAGACCAGCCGCTATCGAGGTACTTCTGCTCGAACTGCTCTACCGGCATAGCCCCACCAAGCAACTCTCCGATCTTCTGCTCGCGCTCCTCTTCGTCCAGAGACAGTATCCAGGCGTCGAGGTCCTTGGCTCCCTCGGGGAGCATCGCCACTTTCGGTATTCCTCCCTGTCGCTCTATAAGCCAGTTGCAGGCATGAGGCACCGCCTTCATTACCTCCGCGTAAGACTTCGGCTTCACGTCGAGGTCGGGGATGTAGACAACCACTTTGCCCGCAAGATCCACGCCAGAGAGCTCGGGCAGCACGGTATATACAGCCTCATCTTCGCCACTGCGTGCCCGGTAGTTGCGAAAGCCCTTGATCGCGGCCACGGCGAACCCATACCGGGCGGCGACCATTGCCCCTATCGCGCCCTCGCAGACCGCCACCATCTCCTCGGGCCTGTAGCGGGGATGGACGTACAGATGTACGGCGCTTCCCAGGAGTGCCTTGTAGCGCTTGTCGTACTCGCCCATCTCCTGGCCGGTGAATCGGCCTTCGACGGTGCGGATGTAGCCCTCGTTATCGAAATAGGGAATCAGCGCGTAGTCGCCGTAGAGCGAGAAGCGTAGAGCGCCACTCTTTGTCTCGTAAAAGCCCGGAACCGACAGCAGCTCCTCCTTGGAGAACCGCTGGTCCAGTTTGCCGAGTACGTAATCGCAGCGGTCCTTTGAGAACGAGCCGAATCGGCCTTCTTCTATGGCCGCTTCGTCCAGTCCGCGTTCCAGGAGAAACCACTTGTCGCGCTCCTCGAGCCGGCACATCTTCAAGAGCGCCTCGAAAACGTCGTGTGCCTTTTGCCTCTCGTCGACAGCCGGAGAGTTGTGAGCCTGGCTGGCCTCACCGGCTCTGGGGCTGTGCTCCTGGGAGGCTGCTAGCTCGGCGTCCTCGACGTACTCTGCGGACCCGCTTACGCCGTTCGATTCCTCCTCGTGGATAACCACGGCGGCTATGGCGCTGCGCGAGCCGTCGGTGTTCTCCTGCCAGGCCTGTATTGGCTGCTCCAGACCAATGCTATGACCATCCGAGGCCGGATCCGCGGTTGCCGCCGCTCCCCACTTGGGACCCGCGTACTCACTACTAGCGCCGCCGCCTGACTGCTCCTGCGTACCCTTCGTGGAACACTGATCCTCGTGAGCGGAACGCGGGGTTATCGCCCGCTTCTTGCGGGAGTCGTCGCGGGGACTGATCGCCTTTTCTCTACCACCAGAGCTTTCGGGCCCCGGCCGATTCTCACCACCCTCCTCCGGGTTGTCCAGGCCCAGGATCTCGTAGCCCTTTTTGAGGCACAGAACGAAGCCTTCCCCCGAAAGAGGATTTCCCTCGAAGTACGCTATTATCCCCAGGGCGTCGGTGGTCGTCGGCGCCTCGCAAGCGGCATCGAAACATCCCGCGTAGCCCATCACCGGGTCCACCTCGAAGTTCCTATCACCGCAGGCCGGGCACTGGTAGGTCTGGCGTTTGCCCTCGCCACGCCTGCTGGTCAGGTAGTGATCGCACACGGCGACCACCTCGCGGTTTATAGCGTCCTTGTCGTAAGCGGTGCTCGTCTTACTCATTCGCTGTGGTGCCTCCCTTCCGGGCCGATGTCTGGCGGCCGCCGCACCGGAGTGGCGCTCGGCGGTCTCTCGTAGATCGTGGAGACCGCCGAAGCGACCGACTCGACCATCGCATCGTCCATCCGGCGCTGACCGGGGCGCATGGTGCGGACCTTCATACTGACATCCTCCAGGGTTGCCATATGAGAGCGAAGCAGTTGGTCTAGACCCTGCCCGAGCTCACCGTTCGGGAAGCATACGATCCAGTTCATCCCGGAAGTGTCGTCGGGGCCGGTCTTCATTCCGGCACGCTTGCACACATCCCACATCTGGGCGCGGATCTGGTTTCTCAAATTCCGGTGCAGCTCTTTGCCGCCCACGGTGATCTCGACCCCGCCGTTGCGCTGCGGTATGCCCTCTACCGTGCCACGGTTGCCCTTGGTCTCGACCAGGGTAAGCCCCTCGGGACCGACGACGAGATGGTCTATGTTTCCGGCATTAAGAGTGGGAAGGTCATAGAAGACGTAGTAGCAGCCGCGCCAGGTGAGCCTGGCTAGCTCCTGGTGAGTCTGGAGCTCCGCCTTCTTACCAGCGTGTTCGCGTCGCGCCCTGGCTTGCTGTTCCTCTTGCTCGCGGCGAACACGCTTTAGCCGCTCGTGTTCGCGCCGGCGGACGGCAGCCTTGAGGGGGTGCAGGAGGTTATAGAGAAAACTCTTCGGGTTGCCGCCGTTATCGCGAGAGATGGTGGCCTCCCCGACTCGAGCCCTGTTGCCCGAGAGTTAACGGGCTATGCGGCGCTAGTTCTTTTTGTTGTCGTCGATAAGCATCAGGGCCATGGCGATGTCCCCTCCAGCCTGAGCGCGCTTTTTGCGCTTCTCGCGCTTGCGACGACTGGCATCCACAGGCGGTGCCGCGAGGTAACTGTGACCGGAGGCCACCTTTTTCTTCGCACGCGTTTTGGCCCGCTTCTTGCTCGTGAACGCCCTGGGGACCAGGATAATTAGCGCCATTATTCCGATCAGCAGGTAGACCGAGTACGCCAGGATTATCGGAGCCATGAACCGTATCTCCTCCGGTGTCATCCAGCCTCTCAGGTATGGGGCGATCAGTGGCGATCCCAACCACGGCCAGGGCACGATCACGAGCCCGATTACTATCAAGACTACTACTTTCTTCATGCCCTCCCGTCCTCCTGCTAGCTTTCAAGAACACGTACACCGCATCACGAGGTGTCTGCATGTAACCATACCGGCGAGTCCACTTGTTCTCAACACCCATTGTTTACCCGCTACTTTCCCAGGCCTTTTAAGAGGCCCAACACGGATAGCGCGACTCTTTCCCCACCACCGGAGGAGTAGGAGTAGAAGGCCCACTGAAACACCCACCACGGCGTCTTCCACACCAGCCACAGTACCCCCAGGTTCATTAGCACTGGCAGTATCCGTGAGCCCACGCCGTCGTAGATCATCTCCGGCGTTCCGGCGATCCGGTAGCCCAGCCCGAACTCCAATGCCCACAGCACGCTGATCACGAAGCAGGCCAGTATCCCCCTGAACCATGCCCCGGCGACATCTGAAAAGCGCGGTACGGCATGCAATATTATCGCTAGAGGCCCCACCACGAATAGCATGGCAAAGATCAAATTGGTTATGGCGACAGCAAGCTGTATGAGCAGGGTCAAAACGAGCTTCGCCCCCCAGATAACTATCTGATAAAACCAGCCTCCCACTGGTATCGCCAGACGGGTTGCCTCTCCGGTAGCCAGTCGTTTCATGCTCGCCGTCATTTCTTGCTCATTTATCATTGCCTCCGATATGGAGTTACTCAAGTTTGCTATCAGGCTGATGATCTCCGGCATGAAGGCTATACCGGCCATGACGGTCACTATCTTGGGGATACCGGTCTGTACGGCGTAGGCGGTGTCGTAGTTGGCCCCGCGCAACGTCATCGAGAGCCCGAGCAGCAGAAGCAGGGCTATGGCTACCGGCTTTACCCAGTTGGCCGTATCTCGGTAAATCTCGGTAAGACCACTGGAAGGCGGGTCGATCTGATAGCGTCCGTCGGTGATCTGGTCGGTCAGGTTCTCGGTACGCCTCTGGGCCTCAGCCTCTAAGATCTGCTGTATGCTGTCCTTGATCCAGCCGGTGAGCTCCTTGAACATGTCGACGACTATGCCTCCCAGAAACCCACTATCGTCGCCGCCTGATTCCTCACTGCCGGATTCTTCAGAGGAGCCTTCTCCCGAGTCCTCACCCCCGGATTCCTCACCTCCGTCACCGGATTCCTCCTCGGAGTCTGACGGCTGATCCTCTTGGATTGGCTGGGTGGAACCAGGAGCAATCTGTGCTCCAGCTGGCGGCGCCGCCGCACTCAAAATCATGAAACAACAGATCACGACGCTCGTTACCGCAAAGAGCCGCTGGAGCGGTGTCGAGGTATGGTGCGGCCTCTTCCCCCGCACGACGGGTGAGCGGTTGGCCTCCAGCGTGTCGTCTAACCCTGCGCTAGGGGCGTAATTCGCCCTTTCGGGTGTGGATTGTCCGTTTATAAACTGGTCGCTTATGCCGTCGGCCCACTGCATCTCTGTACCTCTGGTCCCTTTGCTAGTCCAATCAATCACTCGTCATCCAGGCGTCGAAGAGGTTGAACAAAGGCACGGCCAGGAGCGCTATGGCGAGCCCCATCGCGGAGCCGCAGATCGTCTGCACGCCCGTAACGCGCTTCTCGTCGTCGGCGGGGTTCATCATTATCACCAAGGCCCCGAGGAGTATCCCGAGCGTGCTGGCTGCTCCCACGAGTATCTCCAGGAACGTAATTGCTGGGTCCCACACTCCCGCCGGACCACCCGATTCGATCTGGGCCAGCATCAGCAAATAAGACTTCATTTAGTTAGCTTCCTTTCGTCGTCGTCTCCGGTAGGTCGTACGTCGTCTATCCCCTCCTCAGCAGCGGCCGCGCTTACCCGGTAGGAGCCTTCATAGGGGCTGAGAGTCAAAGGCTGGCGGTAGGCGATGGGCTCGCCCTCGATGTTTGCGTAACGGTCGTAGGAGGAGCCGACCTCGAAGTAGGCGACGCCCTCTATATCCTCCCCGGACGTTCCGGTGAGCTCGAAACGCTCCATCTTGGCCGCCGCCTCCATACCCTCCTCGCCGACTCTTTTGGCATAACCGTCTATGCGATCCCCGCCGGGGCTCTCGAAGAACCTGTCGCTTACAGTGGTGCGTTCTATGGCTTCGCGGTACTCATTTTCGGAGTCTCCGGTGTAGCCGTAAGCGGCGGTTATGAAGCGATCCGCGGCCGACCTGACCTGCTCCTTTTGACCTGCGTCCAGCTCCTCCCCGGTCTCTTCTGAGTCCTCACCGGATTGGACACTCTCATCATCGGGGCTTTCGGGATTTTCATTGGCCGAGCCCGGACAGCTCTCTCGGGGGGTGGTGTCCGAGATTAGCTCCTCTACAGAGACCGCCGCTACCTGATAGACGCCCTCCGAGAAGCTAAGGCGGTGCTCCTGGCTAAAGCGGTGGGTCTGACCGTCGGCGTCCTCCACCGAGAAGGTCGTGAGCGCGTCGAGCCCGTCAGGACCACTGCCTATGACCTCGAACTCATCGAGAATCACGGTCGAGACCATGCCGCACTCGGGCGCTGCCTCGGAGTAGCCTTCCAGCTTCTCGCCGCCCGGGGAGCCGAAGACCTCCTCCGAGGCAGCCTCCTCTATGCCACCCAGATAATCCTCGGCGGAAGTGCCTGTGTAGCCGTAGGCGGCGGTAAGGTAGCTCTCCGAAGCCGCCTTTGCGCGGGCAAGGTCGGTATCGGTGATCGTGCCGGCCCCGACGGGCTGACCGGTACCCTCTTCCTGTTCTTCGTCTTCCGTATTTTCCGTATCTTCGCTGCCCTCCGGAGCCTGGTCGTCTCCTCCGGCGGCGTCGGTCTCGGGCGAGTAGTCTGCGGTCTGCGGGTTGCTTTGCGGGTTGGTCCGCGGGTCTGTTTGCAGGTCGGCCTGTGAGCCGGAGTCTGAACTTTCGGGAGCCGCCTCGTCCGTCTCCCCCGTGGAGCTGTCTTCTTCAAGCGGATCGAAGACCTCGCTGGGCTGAGTACCGCCTCCCGCGGACTGTGCCGCCTGTGAGCCGCCTTCTTCGGAACCTTCGCCGCCACCTCCGAGTGTGTCGGCGGAATCGTCCGTACCGCCTTCACCGCCGGCCTCGTTCTCGCCCTGGGGCTCGTCGGCGGTAGTGTCTTCCGAGTCCGCCGGCTCCTGCGCCGTGGTAGCCGGTGCGGCCGGGCCTGCCTGCCCGGAAGCCTGCTCAGGGGCTTGACCCGAGGCTTGATCCGAAGGCGCTGCCGAGCCTACTTGTCCGAGCCAGACGATTACGAGGATCCACAAGGCCATGAAGACCACGACGCCGGCTGCGAGCGCGATGTACTTGTTCCTTTGCGAGGTGTCGTAGGTGCGTGTGAGGCTGCTACGGTCCATACTCCGGCTCCCCGCCCTAGCTCCCTGGCTGCCGCCGGGCCTCGCGTACGAGCTGCGGCGGCTGGAGCCAGCCTCTTATATGACGGCTTCTCATCTTGATCCTCCCCCTTTGTTTATCCGGTCTGGTGGTCTGTAGCTCGTTCATCGTCTGCCTCTTTCATACAGGGCTGGAGAGAGCCTGTGCCTGGTATTGGGCCTTATAGTGGCTGAGGTGCAGGCTCTCTCCGAAACTCCCCTACTCTCTAGTTCACTTCGGTCTAGGTCCGCTTCGGTTCGCTAGTGATCTCTAGTTGAATTCCTCCTCTCCTTCGGACTCTTTGCGGTCCTAATCGCCGAAGAGCTCGCCGGACATCCCATCGCCGGAGAAGATCTGCTCCTCCATGGATTGCTCGGCCTTCTCCATTTGCTCCTCGGCCGATTTATTGGCTTGCTCTATCTGTTTCTCGGCCTCTTTATTAGCCTGCTCTATCTGCTTTTGGGCCTCTTTATTGGCCTTCTCTGCCTGCTTCTGGGCCTGTTTATTGGCCTGCGTTGTTTGCTGATCGGCAGTCTCGTCTCCCCCGGTGTCGGCGGTGTCCTCTGCACCTCCGCCGGAAGAGGGCTCCGAAGAGGAGTCAGAAGAGGAGTCAGAAGAGGACTGATCGCACTCGACCCGCTGCTCCAGGACCATAGTGATGCCGTCCTCGCCTTCGCCCCCGGAAGACTCCTTTTGTACGTCCCGGATGGTTTCGCAGGCTTGTTCGTTGGTCATTGCCTGGTCGTTGGTGGACCTGTTGGTTGAGCTATTAGTGGAGTTGTTAGTAGAACTGCCAGTGGAGCCGTCCTCATCGTTGCCGGTGTGGGTGTAGCCCTGCGAGGAGCCATCCTCGCCGTCTCCAGCTCCGGGAGTTGTCGGGCCGGTATCTGGAGTACCGGAGCCTTCGTCCTCACTATCACTGCCGCTATCATTGCCGTCGTCCCCGTTGCTGGAATCCCCGGATGGGGGGCCTTCCTCGCAGAACGGGAAGCATTCCTTGGGCGTCCAGCCCTGCTCGGGGCTATCCGAGCCGTCGTTCTCCTTGGCCGAATCGGGCTGCTCTACGGTCTCGTCGTTTTCCTCTGGTTCTTGACCGCTCTCAGGGCTCTGGCCCTCGCCGGAGTCACCTTCCTCCCCGGTAGAGAATGGGTCGTCGGAGTTGGTGTCTACACCGCCTTCGTCTTCGCTCTGGGGCTGGTCGTCGCTCTGGGAGTCGTCTTGGGGGCCTTCGGGTGCGGAGCCCCACCGCTCGCGGTACTCCTGCGTGTCGTAAGAGGTGGGCTCGGAGTAGTTCGAGCTTGAGTTGGTTATTATCGGCGTCGTCATTACCGACTCGCCCTCGACGTGCCCAAAGCCAAGGGCGTGGCCCAGCTCGTGGGCGGCGGCGGTTTGTTGGGCGTTGGGCGTAGCGGAGTCCATCGACCCGGGATCAAAGGTGATTAGCCCATCGGATCTGGTATTCGCCATCGGTCCGCCGAGATAGCCGTCGGTTACAACGAGGTCGGTCTGGGACTCAGAAGGCGAGGGCTCTATGTCCACCACACCCAGCTCGTTCCAGCTAGCGACCGCGGCCTCGAAGGACTCGGAGTAGGCGCTGTCTATCTCGTATTGGAGGTCTCCGCCCTCGTCCACCAGATCCCACGAGCTTTGCACGTTGGCCGAGTGAGGCCCGCCGTGGAAGCTCCCATGAGACTCTTCTTGTTCTTCGTGGTTCTCTTGCTTTTCCTGTGGTTCTTGTAGCTGTTGCGCCCCCGCGATTCCGGGCGTAGTGCCGGTGATGAGCGCTAGCACCGCCAGCGCGATCAAGGTTAGCCTCAGTGATCCCTTGACGACCTTTGCCGTCTTTGTCTCGGGGTTATCCAGGTTATCTAGCGGTTGCTCCACTAGCCTCTCTCCTCTCTTTGGCGCCTGCGTAGTTGGCGTATCCGGGTTCTCTATGTTGGGACGTGGCAGCCCGGCATCATCCGGGCTGCCAGTGTGCAGGTACTATTTCAGCTAGTTCGGGAAACTCACCCAGCCTCGTACAAGGCGCAGGGATCGTGGTCTGCCGTAGGCGAAGATCTATCCTCCATCATCACTGGTCATGGACTCATCACTAGTCGGCTCGCCGCCTTCGGGCTCACTACCGGGAGAGTCGGCCGTGGGCTGGCCGTCTTCGCCGCCGATGCCCGCATCAGCGAGGTGGCAATCCACCTTGGACTGGATACGCTGCTGGAGGTCAGAGCCAAAGTCGTCGCGGAACGGGTCGTTGTCGAAGCCCTCCATCGTGTCGCAGTCATCGCCGGAAGAGCCCTCGGGTCCGCCGCCGGGTTCGGATCCCGAGTACCCGGTCGGTCCGGCGTCCGGCTGATCTTGGCCGCCGTCGTTACCGTCTGTGGGCTCGGGACTGTCGTTAGAGCCCTCGTTGGAGTCTTCGTCTCCGGAGTCGTACTGATCGCCGGATGGGCTCTGAGGGTGATCCTCCGTAGGCTCGTCACCAGAAGGCTCGTCACCAGAAGGCTCGTTACCGGAAGGCTCGTTACCGGAAGGCTCGTCACCGCCGCTCTGATTGGCCGGCCCGTTTATGGGCGTGCCTTCTCCCGAAGGAACTTCGCCGGAGCCGGGATTTTCGGGGCTGTCAGAGTCCTGTGTAGTACCCTCATCTTTAGCCTCGTCCTGGGGGCTCTGGCCTGTACCTTGGTCGGGCTCGGGCTCCGTGGCCTCCTGGTCGGGGCTCTGTTCGTCAGAGCTCTGCTCGTCGGGCTCTGTCTGCTCTTTTGCGGTGTCCTCCGGCTGCTCGTCGGTCTCCTCGTAAATGGTTACTTCGGGATTAGTCCCTTCGGGACTGGTCATGCCGGGATTGTCAGAAGATCCTCCATCTGGAAGATCCTCGTTAGACTCTTCACCCGAGTCCTCATTGGAGCTCTCGTCCCCGGATGAGCCGTACTGGTCGCCACTGGTGGAACCGTCATCGCCGTGGCCGGGCTCCTCGCCCTGTGGTGTCTCGCCCTGCGGTGTGTTCTCGGGCTCTATCTCGGAGACCTTCCGGGCACTCTCGCCCTCGACGCCGCCGAAGTCCGTGGTCCAGTAGGACCTTCCAGCGCCATCTTCTCCAGAGTCGGCGTACTCCATCCCGACGCCTATCACTTCGAGGTCCTCGTGCAGCATGATCTCGTCGTGAGCGGGTGATTCCTTCCAGCCGTCGAATACCGCCTGCGCCGAGCCGTTCGCGGCTATGTTCTCGCCGGTCGTGGTGTTATGGGCGTAGCCGGACTCCGCCAGCCGGTCACTAGAGTCAGCGCCGGTCTCGAAGTGCTCGCTCTGCTGGCTCTCGTGGTCCATGTAGCCGTACTCCGCCATGTCCGCCGAGTGGCGCTCTGCGGCCAGAGAGGCGCTGTCGGAGACCAGCAGAGGGTCGAGTCCGTTCTTTTCGCGGTGCTCGTTGATGAGCCTGACCATCTCTAGCTCGGCCTCGGTGTAGGTCACTTCCCCGATGGCCTTCTCGGTCTCTTCGGCGGCCTCTTTGCTCTGGTGCTCGGCGTTCGCACCTTCGTCCTTAGGGGTCAGCACCTGCGCGGCGGCCGGTCCCGCCGCGAACATCATCAGGATCAGTAGGGCAAGGCCCACTAGTCCCGTAAGGCCCAGCCTCGCCAGAGTCGCCAGAGGCGGCGGTAGCGGGACGGCGCTTACCGCCGTCTCTACCGGCTCCGGGCCGGGTTGGCCCAGTCTGTTGTTTTGGCTACGGTTCAAGGATGTTTGCCTTTCTCCGTGTGAGGGTGTGTAGTTCTCTGCGTAAATTCTTCGTCTTCTTTGCCTGTCGTAACGCTCTGTAGCAGGTGGCCGTAGGGGGCCACCCTAGAGATCCGTCATCTTTGGCCTCCTCCGCTCTTCCCGGATCATCGGGTGTCGTCTTCCGTATCGTGAGGACCGATTAGAGCCCGCACCTTTGAGTCGTTTCGTCCAACCCCGGTAAGCTCGTAGAAGACCGCCCCTGTCTCGGCCATGTAACGGCTAAATTGGGTGTGGAAAAAGGCGGGTGGCTCTGGAGCCTGACGTATGAGGCCACGTCCGGCCAAGGGTGCGAGCTCGGCCTGCAGAGCCTCCCGGCCCAGGCCGGTAACTAGCTCCAGGTACGGGGTGTCGGCCATGACTGAATGCCAGAGAGCCAATAGCACTATGCGCTGGGGCCAGCTAAAGGAGGCTGTATCGCCGGAGCATCGGGCTTGCCCCTCGTCCATAGGCAGACTTCCTGTGCCCTCTCTAGTGTCGTTTCTAGTGTCGGTAGTAGCTAGTAGCTTCACGCGCTCACACCTCTTAATCGGCTCTGTGATCAATGTTCATGCCCTCCGGGACCACCGGGCTCGCCTACCTTCGGTGCGTCGGGATCCGGGCGCTCGGGAGGCTCCGTGGACTCGGGCGCGCTTGCGGCGAGGATGATCCAGCCGGAGCCTTCCCCCCGCTTGGCGAGCAGCAGCCGCTGCTCGAGATACTTGACGTCTCCGTAGACCTTGCCGAAGCCCTCGTCTTCCGCCGGGTCGCCGTACCGGTTGCCGACGGCATAGGTAACCTCTGAAACCGACGCTGCGGGTGGGGTCTCAGCCTGCATGAGCTGTGCCGGGACGAACCCCGTGAGCTGGCCGGGAGCTATCTTCTGGCCGACGGGCTCGCCGCTCAGGATGGTGTACTCCTCGAGGACGGCGGCATTCTCCGCGCCCCCATCCTCGACGAGCGAGACGTAGTAGCTAAGGGTCTCCGCGCCTGGAGAGTCGTAGTAGGTATCCGGGTTGATCCGGCCCTCGTAGCCGGAGCGGTACTCTTCTACGTCCTTACCGGTATAGCCGTAGGCCGCGCCAACGAAGGAGCTAACGAACCCGCGCTGGCCGTTCGAGCGGCCCTCCTCGTCCTCTATCGCCACTTCTCCCTCGGGCACCCCGCCGCCCACGGGCTTCGAGAGACCATCGTTGGAGGCGTTCTGGCCTTGTACAGGACCGTCCCCAGAGCCCGTCCCGGCGTCCTCATCCTCTCCGGTACCGGAGCCGCCGGCCTCAGAATCTTCGGAGGCCCGGTCTCCCGACTTCCCTTCGGTGGTCTCCGCGCCAGAAGGCTGTCCGCCGTCCGTAGAGTCGTCCTCTCCGCCACCTCCTAGAGCGACCACCACCGCGATCCACACGCCGACCACGACCAGCGCCAGCGCGACCCACACGGCCACTTTGGCGCGACTGCTGGTGGCGCCCGCTCCGCTCATCCTGCGGCGGCTCATGGCCGGACCTCCGTCACGGGGCTCATGGCGGGGCTCATGTCGGGGCTCAGTATGTGTCCGGTCCTCACGACCACGGCCAGAAGCTCATCTTGCACTGCTCGCTGACCTCTTCTTCGCCGTAGTTGGCCGAAGGGTCGGTGTTCGCCGGCGAGCCCTGCCCGCCCCAGGTCTCCTTGTAGATCCCGACGTCTAGCTCCGTGGGCACGTCTGTTTGGAGGTTCTGGTTCATCACCGATTCCTTGTCGTTCTGGTGCTCGAAGCCGAGGGCATGACCGATCTCGTGGACCATTAGGGACTTGCGGTTTGTCTCCGAGCCCGTCTCGACCTCCTGTTCCTTTATGACTATCTCGCCCTTGGTCGCCGCCGGGTCGGTGGAGTCGGTGTAGCCCCAGGCCCAGTTGTATTGCCACTCGCTGTTGGGTACGTCTCTGAAGACGAGGTTCGCCTCGGCCTCCGATTCGGCGGGCTGGATGTCCACTCCGCCCAGGGAGTTCCACTCCTCTACCGCCGCCTCTATGTAGGAGTCGAAGCGGGAGTCTGACCAGTAGGTCATGGTCTTGTCCTGCTCGACCAGGGACCAGCCCGCCGGAGTATCCGAGACCCCGTAGGCGTAGGCTTTGTCCATGAGGCTCGGTAACTGCGGAAGTTGCGGGAACCGCGGAAGCTGCCCCAGGGTCGGTAGCGGCGGGATAATGCCGGCACTTGTGGTCTCGCCACCGGGGCCTTCGCCGCCGGACTCCTCTGAACTTTCCCTGGCTGCGCCCCGGTAGGCTTCGGCCTGGGCCATTACCTCGTTTGCGTAGTCGGCGTTCGCGTCGCCGCAAGCGCCGTAGTAGCTGCATAACGCCCCCCTCGGGTCGTCCCCGGCCCCGAGGTTTGAGAGGTAGCTGGCTCCGGAGGCTATGGCGTCCTCGGTGTCGCAAGGGTTCTTGGTGCCGTCGCCGTTTCCGTCCACCCCTTCGGAAGACCAGGTGGAGGGCTGAAACTGCATCGGCCCGCGCGCCCCGGTGGAAGAGGTCGCGCAACCCGACTCTGCCCGGCCGTGGTTGGTCTCCTGGCTGCCAACCGCGGCGAGTAAGGCCCAGTCGATACCATACTGCTCTGCATACTGGCGGTAGAGCTTTAAGAAGTCCTCCGGGATGTCCGAAAGCGCCTCCTCGCTTGGGTCCGACGATGGGATATCCGAGGAGAGGTTCTGGACCTGCTCCTTGCAGTCGGTGAAGACCGAGGCGACCGCGCCGGCCATCGTCACGATGAGCAGTAGCATGAGCGCGGCGATGGCGGTCACCGCCAACAGGAGTAGACGCCGGCCCTTTTTTGAGCGCACCATCGTAGCCGCAATGCGTAAGCCCCAGCTCACCGGCGACGGCCAGCCTTCCGGCTAGCAGTATATGGTCCTTCCTGAGTCTCACCGCGAATCACCCCGCCGGCACTTACCTGCGCTGCCTTCTTACCTACAGAATCAGCGCGACGACGAATGCGACCATCAGCACGGCGCACAGGACACTCAAGGCGACCACGATCCGTCCCTGAGTGCCGCTGGCAACCTCGCGTACGCTGTCTTTGCGCGGAACGTGGCCCCGGCCCGTTGAGGAGGTGGTGTAGGTCGCCGCGGGCAGCACCTCCTCTATGGTCTCGCCCTCGCGCTCTATGGGTTGTGAGTCGTACATGGCTCTAGGCTCCTTTCCTGTTGTGGCTTGACCCATTGGCACGGCTGAGGGCTCCTCCACGCAGCCCTTCCAGGCACGAAGCGGCCGTGGTCAACACCCCGAGACGGGTCTCCAGTGAGAGCGCGTCCATCGAGAACGCCCGCCGGTTCAGGAGCTGGCTGAAGGCGGCGTCGTAAGGTATCTCGGTAACGCGCCTGAGGCTCTTTGCGTGCTCGCCCTTGACCAGGCCCGTGGTTGCAGACTCGTCGGTGGGCGGCAGGCGGTGGCTTATTGCGAGCGTGGTGTCATTGAGACCGAACTCAAGGCCCTGCACGTAGCTAAGGGCGTCGGCGAAGATGTCGTTCGGGACCACCTCGGAGTCCCCGACCAGTAAGAGCTCGTCGGAGAGCGAGAGGACCTTCTGAATCTGGGGGTGTGAGAATCCTATGCCCATGTCGTAGATCACGAGGTCGTAGAAGCGGCTTAGTGCGGTGTCTATGCGCTCGTAGGCCGTGGGCAAATCTCCCATGCGCGTCTTCTGCACCATCTCTGGGGGGTTCAGGACCACGTCCAGGCGCATCCGCTCGTTCTGTGCGACGTAGCTTCGGATATCGGAAAGACGCTGGAGGCTATTGGCATCGCGGGCGAGCTCGACTACTGAGCTCTGCACGGGCCGGGGCACGAGGCTTCGGGTCGCGCCAAACTCGGGGTCCGCGTCAACGAGGCACACCCGGATGTTGGTGCCGTCGGCGATGGCGCAGCCTATGGCGTAGGCAAGCGAGGACTTGCCCACGCCACCCTTTGGAGAGCCCACGGCGAGCTTGGCGTAACCGTCTATGGAGGTCTCTCTGAGTGCCAGCGTCAGGCGCTCTTGCACCTCCTGCGGGGAGGGCTTTTCGGCTATGGCCTGTTCATCGGCCACCAGCGTACCGGCGAGCCTTTGGCGGACAGCCCGATCTTCCCTGACGGGCTCTTCCCTGGCGGGCTTTTCCCTGACACGCTCTGGTTCGGTGCGTCCCGGCCGTGACGGTTGTGATACTCGTGAACGCGGGCGGAAAAGCTTGCCAACAGCCGGCAGTTCCCGCAGAGATGCGGCTACCGACCTGCGGAGCCGGCTCGCGCCGTAGGCGCCGTAGGTAGCCTGCTCCCGGGCGGACTCGCTGTCTGTGGCTTCCGGCTCTTCTTGATCCGACTCGTCGCCGAGCGGCCCTCCCCGGCGCATTCTGTCGGCGGTTTTGGAATCCGCGTCGGGATCGAAAGCACGCTCCAGAGGCTCCTCTGTACTCTGTTCGGCCACCGGGCTTGACCGCGCAGTAGCGCCGGAATTCGCCTGCGCGGCGGGAGCGGGCTCCGGCTCTGGCGAGGCGAAATTCGAGGTCGGATCGTCCCGCGTGAAGCCCGGCTCGTTACCGGTTTCAGTCTCGGGGCCGAACTCCTCTATGTCCTCGGGATCGTCGAAGGAAGCGGTCTGGGTGTCCGTTCCTCCAGAGATCTCCTCTCTGTCTTCTGGGTCGGTATCGTACGTTTGCTCTTTACTTTGCTGCTCTGTACCTTCCTCTGATGAGGCTTCCTCCGTACCGGTGTACACCCGGCGGCTCTCGGGCGCGGCCTCTTCGTTCGTGTTCTCTTCGGTTGCGAACTCTTCGGCTTCTTCGTAAGCGCCGGTATCCGGCTCCACGGTGGCGGTGTCCGAGTTAGTGGCGGGAGCCGCCGGTCCCCAGCCGTTTTTGCTCTGCGTCATGGTTATCCGCTCCTTTCGGGGTTGCTCGTACGGGGCTGCTCTTTATTCGTCATGGCTCTCATCGGTTCACTCTCTGGTTCGCTGCTCTGTTCACTCCTCTGTTCACCTATCGGACCGTTCATCGGATTCACGTGATTCATCTGATCAACCTCTGCGCCAGCCGGGCGAAGCCTCCGGCCTCTTCGGGCTCCTCGACTGGCAAAAAGACTCCCTGACCCATCGCCCCGGCAAGCTCGTCGGCGGGCGGCAAGGTGAGCGTGTCCCTCGCGAGCTCCTTTCCAGGCTTGCTTCCGTTCCCGCCGGTCGTGAGCGCGAGCAGCGGCGAGGTATTGAAGTCGCCGAGATCCTCGAAGCCGGCTACCGCCTTCGTAAGCGCCTCGGCGCTCGAGGCGGCTGCCCCCACGGCAGACGCCGAGAGCACCCAGTCACGGGCGTAGACGGGCCAGCGGTGGCCGCCACCGTTACCGCCGGGTCTTTTGGAGACGGCGACGATCACGGCGTCGAAATGGCGGCCGAGATAGTCGGCAAGCCCCTCCGCCTCTATGGAGTCGTCCTGGGGGTAGCGCAAGACGCAAAGACCGCTTTCGTGGTCGCGGATCAGGTAGTCCTCGAGCTCCAGAGCCCGCTCCACGCCTCCATCTCCGTTCCCCGAAGCCGTGGATTTGCGGGCGGCCTTGTGATTGGCCGCGCCCGGGTTGACGTCTTCGATGAGCCAGTCCGTGGGCGGCAGCTCGATCCCAGCGAATAGCGCGGTCGTACTAAGCGTCTTCGCGGCGTCCACGAAAAGCACCCTGCCTCCGGTCTCGTGGCGGGTTGCGGCCACGGCTAGCATCCCCGAAAGGGCGAAGCCGACCTGCGTGGCCGACGGACCGCCTATTGCATATATCCCGCCGTCCCGCAGGTCATCCCCGGCGCGGGCTCCCGGAGGCGTGGAGGCGTGAGGCGCAATCTCCCGCAGCGAGGGCGGCTCGTCCTTCTTGCGCGCCGGTGTCCGTGTGGCTGTCGGTTCGTCCGGCGTCTTCCGCGACGGTCCCCCGGCCGCCGCAGTCGTGACAGTCGATTTACCGTCACCGCCGTTATCGGGGCCATTGCCAGGGCCTTCCCCAGAGCCGTTTCCAGAACCGTTGGTGGAACCAGCGTCGTCCGGCGCGGCCAGCTCCGCAGCGGAGCCTCCGCTACCGGAGAGGGCGGCGGCGTCGGTGTGGAATATCTCTTTCTCGTGCTCCGAGATGTTTATGTCCAGGCGCATTTGTCGCTGGCCCGCTATGAGCAGCGCCTCCCCGCGCGAGAACCGCTGCACCCGCTTGCGCGTGGCCTCGTCTATCTCGACGTACTCTCCGATGCGCTCGACGAACTTCTTGTTCTGCCCAAGCAGGACGTAGGTCTGGGACTGGTTCATAATGGTCTCGACGTGCTCTGAGGTGGTGAACTCCTCGATGTCCTGGGTGATGCCGACCATCGAGGTGCCCGATGCCCGAGAGGCCCGCCACAGCCGGCTCAGGTGCTCGGCTGCCATCGGGTACCGGAGCAGGCTCCAGAACTCGTCCAGCCAGCAGGTAATCGCCTCCCTGGGGTCGGCGAGCCTGCCACTGAGGTAGTCGAGCAGGACGAACTGGAGCGGTGCGGTCTCCGCGCCGTACTTGTTCGTAGAGGTCCTTATGACCAGATACTTAGAGCGCAGATCGACGTTCGTCTGGCCGGAGAAGATGTGCCTGAGCCCTCCGGTGTGCCAGGAGTACAGCCGCTTGTACAGACCGGCGAGTTCCTCATCCTCGGCGGCGTAGGTGGCGAGCTTCTCGAAGAACTCCGGCATGGTCGGCGGCGTGTTGTGGTGGGTCTCCGGGTCTTCGGTGATCCCGGCCTCGGCGTAGGCCTCGGCGATCACTCTTTCTACTGGACCGCGCAAGCTGGCGTCTAACCCGGCGGTTGTGGACGCGGCGCCTTCGGCGGTGGACATGATGCCTATGAGCGTCACGATCGTGTCCACCTTTGAGGTAAACGCTCCAGCGCGGGCCTCGTTGAGTACCTGGTCGGGGTCCTCGCCGTCCTCTATCTCGTCGGCCAGTAGCGAGAGATCCGGGTAATCCGCGCCGAGATCGAACGGGTTGATCCGGCTCTTGCCGCCCTTGCCGAGCTTTACGAACTGCCCGCCGATCTCGCGGGCGACCGCCTCGTAGCGGGTGTTTCCCTCCGGGTCTATGAGGATCTGCGTCTCGCCCCGGATGCGCGAGCGGGTAGAGATGGATTTGACGAGCACGGTCTTTCCCATGCCAGAGGCGCCCCAGATGAGCATGTGGCGGTTGTTCGCCTTTCGCCTGTCGTAGCGGACCAGGGCGTTTGTGGACTGGTCGGTGCCGAAGAGCACGCCTTCGTCGTGGTTTATCTCCACTGAAGAGAAGGTCGCAAAGCACGAGAGAGGCTTCGTGAGTATTCCAGAGGAGCAGTACTTCTCGAGGAGGTGGTTCTCCCCGAGTGGCAGGCAAGAGACGTAGCCCTCCCACATCTCCTCCAGGGCAAGCCGGTTGGCCGCGTACCGGGCGTCCAGGGTGTCCCGCACGGTATCGGTGAGCTCGTCTAGCTCCGCTTTCGAGTCGGCCTCGAGATGAATCAAGACGGCGAGCTGGTGGTAGCTCTGCCGGAGGCCCTGTACCTCCTCGTGGGCGTAGTTTGCCGACTTCCGGGCCTGCTCCTTGTAGAGCCTATCGAGGACATTCCCTTCGGAGGTCGTCTTCTCGGCTGCGAGTAGCTGGCTCTTTTTCTTGCCGATAAACTTGAGCGCCTCGTTTGTCGGCACCTTGCGGATGAACTTGACCACCTTGATGCGGCGCTTCAAGTCGGCCAGGGGCTGGAGGAAGCCGTTGCGCACGGACTCCGGCAGGTCGTAGATGTAGAGCGTGCGGTGGTAGCTGGTGCCGACCACGAGATGGTCGGAGTGGATCTGCACCGCGTCTGGAGCTATCCGGTCGTTGACCGAAAGCTCGCCGAGGCCAACGACCGGCGGCGAGTTACCGTCCTCCCCGTCCCGGACCTCCTCGGCGGCGTCTATGCGCTTTGCTATGGCCTTGCGGGAGAGGCCCTTGAAGGCGTCGTCGGTGAGGGTGGTGGTGAGCCCTATCCGCATCGGTGTGCGGCTCTCGGCATTGCCGCCGGTCTCCGAGCGCACGCCCTGGAGGTTAGAGCCGCCGGCCTCCTCTCTTAGGAACTCGAGCGCCTCCTTTTCGCCGAGCGGGCGGAGGATCAAGCCGCGCCGACCGTAGTAGTGGACGGCGTCGCCCACGCGGTGCTGCAGGGTACGCCAGGCGAGGTCGGCCTCCACCTGGGCCTTTTTCGTCTCTTTTTTGGAAGCCCGCTTCTTTTTCAGGAACGGCAGCGCCGAGGCGAAGAGGCCCTTCATCTGCTGTACGGGGCTCTCCGTGGAGACCTCTTCGCGGGAAGGGTTGTAGGTAATGATGATGTAGGACTTGTGCTCGTAGGCCTCGGACTCGGATACGAGTTCCTTGAGATGCTCTACGTGGTCGTCGGCGAAGGCGCGGACCTTTATTGCCTCCTCCTCGGAGATCCCGGGCCGTCCAACCTCTCGGGCCACCTCGTCCTGCAGGCGCGCAAGATAAGTCCCCATCGCACTAGGCCTGGAGCGGGTGATCTCAGTGATGTCGAAGTCCATCGCTATGTAGCCGTCGGCTAGCTGGGCGCGGTTGTTCTCCTGCTCCTCCTCTGAAGCCAGGCCGAGCGAGGCCTCCTCGACTTCTATGATGCGTAGGTAGGTGCCGTTGTTGGTCTTGAGCATCTCCCAGACCGGCTCCTCGGCCGGCAGGTAGCGCTGGACGGAGTCCCTCAGCCACATCACCGAGCCCGGCGGCTTGCCGCGCCAGACGAGCGTCGTGTTACGCACGAGGCCCCGGAGCCTCTTTGCGGCGATGAACGAAAGATCCCTCCCTTCCCACTTTAGAAAGGCGAAGGCGAGCCCGAGCAGGACGAATGGGGCGATCACCGCGGTCACCTGCGCCGGGGTAAGGTTAAACATGGCGAACACCTCCAGGCGGTAGATGATTGCGATGGGGGCGAGCATCCCGGCCAGGATCATGAACTGCCGCTTCTCGAGGTCCATCCCGAGAAAGCGGAACTCCTTGTGGGGGTTCGAGAGCTCCTTCACTATCTGGTGCTCATTGGATTCGGCCGATTGCTCGCTCATCTCTTTTGCTCCATCCTTGCTTTAGAGATCTTCGGGCAGTCCCTACTGCCGGCAGTGGTGGCCGGGAGCGGCGCTCTTACGCCGCTCCCGGTACCGTTTGACGCCGGACGGCTCAAGGCTCCGATCAGCCTCCGCCACCGGTCCAGTCCTGGATCAGCGTCACGAGCGAGGGCGCCAGGAAAGCCACGGCGATTGCTATGCCGCAGCTCGCCACCCAGCCGGTTGCCTTCTCCCGGCGCCGCTCGTTTGAGCCGGAGAAGATCCAGAACACCGAGGCGACCAGAAGCCCGAGGGTCCCCACCACGACGATGATGTTCGAGAGCCAGTCGACGGCGCTCTGGAGCGCGCCTTCTACCGCTCCCCCGCCGCCACCGCCGCTGCCCTGGGCGAGGGCGTTGTCGGCGCTCATGAGCATGAGCACCACCGAGGTATAGAGGGCGACGGAGATGATGAACATCCGCTCGCCGACGGCTCCGGTGAGCGACGTTCCCCGGGCTCCGATGGTTGCTGCTAGCCGAGGGACTATTCCGGTAGACCCCGGAAGGGCTCCATCCGCTGATTCCGTGTTGTCCGCTAGATCCGGCCGATCCGCTGGAGGGCTGGCCGCGTGCTCTAGTTTGTCCCGCATTGGTTTTCTCCTCTCTTTAGGGGTGTTTAGGGTGCGGGCGCATCGTTTCTGGTGGTTCGAGTGATCCCTCCGGGTATGTAGCGCAGCCCGGACGTCGCACTCCGGGCGGGCTCCGGCCCGGCGCGCAGTGCAGCGCGTTCCCTATGTGCTCTCCTTTCATGGGTCCTCCACAAGATCCACCAGAGCTCTCTTCAGAAGTGATCAAAATGGGCTCCAGCCGCCGAGTTGGGCGGCGAGCGCGATCTGGCAGACGAGCCCTACGCCGGCGAAGACCGCACAGCCTGCGACGGCCCGGCCGAGAAACGTAGGCAGGGGCTCCTCTGAACCTTCCTGCACCGGGTAGTCGCGGTAGCCGCCGATTAGTAGCAGAGCGATGAGCGCCACTAGCGCAACCGGAGAGCCCGCGAGCACCGCCACCCGCGCGGCGTTCCGGGCGACGCAATAGAAGGCGGCCAGTACGGCGTCGGCCCCGGATGGGGAGCCTTCGAGAGTCGCGGTTAGCGTCAGGGAGATCCCGAGAGCCACAGCCGCGAGTGCGCCCGCCGGTAGGGCTATGAACAAAAGCCTCGCCCACAGGGGCCAGCTGCGGGTTCCGCCGTACATCACAGCCCCGCCCTCCGGCGCTGCTCGCGCCCCGCCTCGCGCTCCCTGCGGCGCGCCTGCCGGGCCTGCTCTTTTTGAGCACTGGCCCGCTGCCGCTCTTCGGCGCGCTCGGCCGCCGCCTCCTCTTTGGCTTCGGCCCGCTCGCGCAGCTTGCCGTAATAGTCGGGTTCCGGTGCGCGGCGGGTGTAGAGCTTTCGGGGCAGTTCGTCGGCGTGGTCTTTTACGCCGAGGTAGGTCGCCTCCCCGATCTTCGGGTACTTCACCTCGTCGAAGGAGAGACGCTTTTTCTCCTGGGTGCGCTTGCCTTCGGAGTAGGTCTTGCCGGAGCGCGAGTAGGAGGTCCTTGAGTCCTCAACCTCGGCCTCGACGATGCCGGCGCTTTTTCGGATGTACTCGACCTCATCTGCCGAACAGCCCGGGAATACCAGAAAGACGCGGCAAGTAGCGTCCAGGGCGTCGAGCAGTATGCGGGGCATCAGCGCGTGGCCCTGGAATATTAGGTGCGGGGCCACGTTCTTGTCCCTTACGAGCGTCAGCCATCCCGCGAGCTCGTGCTGGGTCTCCTCTCCGGCCCTGCCCATGAGCTTTGGCACCTCGTCTATGTAGACCGAGAGAGGCTTCACGTGCTTGGCGGGCGCTGCGCGTTCCTGGGTGGCGTCGATCACCGTCTTCAGGCCCAGATACCCTACGGTCCTGGCGGCGGAGTCGTTCATCCCGCGCTCTCCGACCGGTGCGCGGAGGATGATCAGGCGCCCGAGGCCGCGGGTGAACTGCGAGTCTCCGCGCGCCGGGCGGGGCTGGTTTATCTCCTCGAAGAGGTCGAGCCTTTCACGTCCGTCCGAGCCTATTAGCAGGTGTTTGGCGGCCCGGGAGTTGTCCAACCTCTCGAAGAGGTTCGCCACGTTCTGGCGGTAGTCCCGGCGCTTATCTTCCGAGAGCGCGAGGAACTCGCCGTCGAACCACGCCCTGGTACGGGGTGTGAGCCACTTCGCGCCCACGATGTAGCGGTTGTGCGAGGATTTGTTCTTGCCGTCGGAGGTCGTGGTCCCGAGTATCTCGTGCAGGAAGCCGGCGTCGGTGATGAGGCGGCTGAGTAGGTCCCAGCCGGCCTCCGAGGGGTCTACTTTTTCGCAGAACTCCATGTACTCGCGGGCGAGTTTTACGAAGTTCCTTACGATGGACTCGCCCATCGGACCATAGAAGCCGTGGTAGAAGAGCGAGGAGGAGATCGCCGCCGAGAGGCGGTTAGCTACGTCCTCGGTATCCTCTCCCGCGAGAGGGTTCCAGTAGCGACCGTATATCTCGGAGGCGTCGGCGCTCAGGATGTCCACTCCAAGGGCGGCTGCCCGGTGCCTAACCTCGGTGCCGAGGTCGCCGTAGGTCTCCAGGATAAGTACGTCGCGCCCGGCGAGCAGGTCGTCTATTGCAAAGGGGGTGGTGCCAGTGGTCTTGCCTGAGCCGGTCGGTCCTATCACCCTCATTCCGGTGCGGCGGTCGAGCCAGCCGAGCCTTACCGGCAGCCGGCCGGCGAACGTGCCCCCGTCCCGGTCCCCGACGTACAGGTCCGAAGGGTCCGAGAAGGCGGCGGACGTGGCCTTACGTAGCACCCTCGGGCCGCCTATGGCGGTGCTTACGAGGCCGGCGGCGCATACGCCTAGGACAGCCATCATTCCGGGGTTTGAGAGCGCCGCTTCGGGCAGTCCACGAACGGTATCCGCCCACTCTGGGATCTTCTCCGCGAGCGTCGTTCCCCACTCCGAGCGGGACTCGAAATCTAGCGGGTTGGACAATTCCTCCTCACCTCCTACTTTGCCTGTACCGATCACTGTTCCGTGTCAGCGGTGCGTATGCCACGTCTTCACCCAAGACACCCAAAAGGCCTACCTCCGCCTGTGTTGGTGATGTTCCGGCTGGTCGTAGCTCTCATCGGTGGCTGAGGTGGAGAGAACGAGATACCAAGCGCAACCCACGATTCCGGCGGAGCCAAGCCCAATCAGCAGGACTCTCAGAATCTCCATGAGGGGCTGGATCATCTGGAGCACCTCCCTGGCTGGTGACGGGTGATGTGTGCAGAGAGCGCGTTTGCAAGGAGTCGTTGCAGCCAACCAGCGAGCGTTGCGCGATCTGAATTCAGAAACCGGGAGCTCTTCTCGTCGCCTTCCCGGTGCCGTCTGGCTGCTCGCTCTATCTCTTCGGGATCCGCTGCCCCGGCGATAAATCGGGCCACTATCTGTCCCTCAGGGTCTATAAGGGTCCACAGGTCCGGGTCGGTCCAGTCTAGCCGATAGCCTCCGGGCAGCTTCATCTGGTGCGCTGAAAGCGGGCCGTCCCGGCCCTGGGGGAAGCACTGTGAGGTGGAGGACCGGGACGGGGCCGCAAGGCACAGCCCACGCCGGCCGAGGGGGCCACCGGGGGACTGAGAGCTGATCAGGGTTGTGAGAGCTGTAAGAGCGGCCTTAGCTTTAAGGCCGGGTGTTATGCTGGTAGCATGACTTATAGACACGGGTTAACCCCCTGTCGAGTCTGCCGAGGCGGTCCGTTAAAGTTGGTAGCTTTGTGGGCGGGCCGCCCCGGACTTATTGCTTCAGGTAGTTAGGCATTGGATACTACGTTCGCGTGGCGTGCGGGTATGATCACCTCCTCTACCTCCTTAGGGGGCCTTTCACTAGCGAATGCTACTCTGCAAAAAGAGTCATTGCCGGTTACAAGTTGTTGATATTTGGCTGTAGCAATTCGTTACATTGCCATCAAAGTAACAACGGCAAAAAGGCTGATAAGTATCGGAAGCGTGACCGCAGAATTTGCCCTGTCAAGGGTGCGGTTGATGAAATTTCTGATGAGTTTTGGCACAAACATGCTACAAAAGTGACTACTCGACCAGGTCATCATCGTCGTGGCTATAACCCGCTGTGGAGCATGTTCTTATTTGTTGGTCAAGTAGGAGGCAGCCATTCTGCTCCAGGCCTTGAGTAAGCCACCTACAAGGTTCGCGCTATCGCTAATACCGGCCTTCTTCAGTATTCCAGATGGATTGCCGCGCAGCGTAGCCTTGAACTCTTGATCGGAGAACTCTTTGCCCCGGAGGGTGCCGAACAATTTGTCGAGTTCTTGATCGCTTAGGTACCGGAAAGATCCTATGCCAAGACCTAGCGCGGCCCATTCCGCCAGCGCCTTCTTGCGCCAAGATCTCTGGTATTCGTTCAGGCTGCGGGCCGAGAAATCCGCCTCACGCGCGGCCCGCGCCGCCGTCTTGCCCGCTAAAAGGCCCGACCAGGCTCCGTTTTCGAGCCCACCCTGACCGGCGGCGGCTCCCGATGCCATGACGCCGTCGGAGGCGATGGTGTCCGGTCTCACGAACGCTGGGTCGGCGCCGCGGGCTTCCTGGAGCACGTGCGCGTTTTCTGCGGTGGGGAAAAGCCTGCGGGCGCGCTGTGCGAGCTCGTCCAGCTCGTCCTGGTTCCCTCCGCGGCGAAAGGTCCAAAGGTTTGCTTGGTCTCCACCGAGGGGATTGAGCTGCGCCCGCCAACCAGGCGCGAAGCTACCGAAGCGGACGTGGAAATAAGGAGAGTCGCCGATACCGGGCGCCTCGAGGAGCTGGTCCAGGCCCCACGAGACGTCCTTTGGATTTTTCATGGTATTCATTATGTTTTGTACGGCGGATCCAGCGCCATCTGCGAAGATTACACAAGGCGCTCTCAAGGTCTCCACCTCGGTGTGGACCTCGACGTGGCCGTTGCTCTCTGGTGGGGTCACGTCCTGGACGCGCACGTCCGCCCTGATCTCGGCGCCGGCATCCTGGGCCATCTGAGCAAAGAGGGAGTCAAAGTTAGGACGGTCAAGATGTACGGATCTGAAGTTGAAGACAGGGCCTTTACCCGAAGGTCCCCCTACCTCGATGCCTCGATACTCCCGCGTTACGGTGCTGTCGGGTATAGGGAAGTGCTGGGTGGGCCACAGGGGCTCCATTACCACGTTGGCGGGATTAACCCGTATCCCGATCTCGGGCGCCGCCTCTATCAACAGGGTGCGCGCTCCGCCTTTCGCCGCTTCTTGCGCGGCCACCAAGCCAGCAAGAGAAGCGCCTACAACCAGCACTTGCGTGTCGTTAGTCTTCGTATCCATCGTTGGCACTCCCTCCGAAGATAATGGTTTCTAGCTAAAGTTGGTTCCTAGTTCAGGTTCCCCCGAGTGTTCCGCAGTTGTAACCGAGCTAGTTGGTATGCGTTTTGTACTGAAGGGTAGATTTCGTCGTCGGCCAGTATCTCTCTGCTGCGGCTCTCTGGTAAGGCACCGGCTTTCGCCAAGGCCAGCCCGGCAAGATGCGCCCAATCGGGCGCATCGCGGAGCGGATCTTCGGCCTCGGGGTTCGCGAGTCCGTAGGCGAAAGAGATGGGGGTGGATAAGCGGTGTCCCTTATCCTGAAACATCCTGTGGCCCGTAGCGGAGTGGGTTTTGGTACTGGACAGCCAGCCCGCGAGATCCTCGTCAAGCTCGTAGCGATCACAGGATTCGGCTAACGCAAGCAGATCGTCCTTGTCAACGGCAATTCTATCTTCGATCTGTGGATGGCGTTCGGCGCACATTAGTACGCCGGCGCGGAAGGCGTCTTCGAGACTGAGGATGTCGGCTTTGGACAAGTTCAGATTCTGCTGGTTCGCGGCCAATCCCATGCAGTGGTATGGGGCGTTCAGAGGATAGTCGTAGATCGGCACGGTCGCCAGAAGTTGGGTAACGTCACACAATGGTTCTAGCAGGGTCGACAACGGCCCCAGTACCTGGTCGTGTTCATCCTTTCTAAAGTGGACGGCGAGTCCTATCGTGGCGGTGGCGCCGGCCAGAACTATGAAGATGAGCTGGAACACGCTCATATTGTCGCTCAGCGTCGTAAGGGCTTGCGGCGAGGAAACCGCCCGTTGCGTATACCATATGCCCGTTACGGTAGCGAGCAATCCGAGGGAGATAGATAGCAGCGCACCGCAGCAGTTTTGTATCTTGCGCCGAGCCCATTGGCGGGGTGATAGCGACGGCGGCTGGCTCCGGAGTGCGGTGGAGAAAACGTATGCGTTAAGGGCTGAAGATATTATCAGTGCCGCGATGAACGGCCCATTGTATGCAGCGACCCACCAGGCGATGGGTTCGTCGACCGAGAGCACCAGCGGGCGGAATATAAAGTCGCAGCCCATCGAGAGCAGGAAGGTACCGCCTATAACGTAAGGTGCCAGGGTAAGCGTGGTGTTTAGCCAACCTCTGGGATGCAGCCGATTTGTGCCTTGTTGTCTCGGCCGCGCGCGACGGTAACGCCGGGCCTGCATAAAGCATATGTAACCGACTATGAGGGATATAGGCAGGTCTCTTACGTATTTGACGAGTATGTCGAACGCGCGCTGTTCGGACCCGGGCGGCCCGGAAGCGGCGATCTCGGCCAGCCAGAAAGAGCCCGTGGTAAGTACTGCGAGGAAAAACGCATAGTAGATCACCGGTGAAGTAGGATCGCGGCGTCTGGTGACCCACATGAGCAGCATGAAACACAGGCCTATAGCCACGTATGTTAGTGCGACCCAGAGCTGGACGGATTGGTACTGGTGCATTTTGCTTTCCCCTCCTCACCCTTAGGCGCCTGTGTTGGCGGCGCCGGAGGTTGTCAGACTACGCGGTCCGTCCCGTGCCCTTCGAAAACCTCTGGTACGAGAGTAGCCAGGAGCAGGGCCTTCGCACGTTTACGAGCCTCGATTTCATATGGACTCTCGAGCTCGCTCGCATCCGGGGCACTGGACGCGTCAAGCTTCAATATCGAGGCATCGAGGTAGTGCTCCGGTATCCGGAGGTGGTGCATGGCTAAGAGGTGGGCTACCTCGTGGAGGATACTTAACTCATAGGCCGGCCACGGCCTGTATTGGAGGCTTTCGCGAACTTGGATGTACGCTTCGTTGAGATCTGATTTCCACCTGAGCCTTGCGAGCTGATTAGGTTTAAGCTTATTATCCTCCTCTGGCAGCACTCCGCGCGACAGGTCGGGGTATAGGTAGACCTTGATGTCGATGCCGAGCCAGGACTTCACGGCGCTGATAATTTGCTCTAGGGAAAATCCATGTCCGAGGAGCCCCAGCTTGGACAGCTCCAGTCGGATGTCCTCGTAACTTACCTCGGTACCAGGGTTATACCCTGCGGTCTCGCGTAGATGTCGGGTAAGCGTCCGGATGGCGGCGCGAGCTTCGCGCATCCAGTGCTGGGGGAGGTTGACGCACGCCATGACCTTTGCTTTGTCTATAACCCTAGCCATAGAGATCCGATCTAAAATATGTTGATGAAGGGGCACCGAGGCTTTGCTGGGAGACGCTACTGTGCGCGCCAGCGTGACCCGGTAAACGTGCATTTTATTCGTGCTCCGTCCCGTCGGTGCTTGTCCGCTTCTTCTGCTGCTTGAGATAGTCGGATAGACCGCGGAGCAACCCCCTGCTCTCTTTGTCAAGGCCGACGGAGTTGTTGAAGGTCACGTATGAGTCCTGGTCATCCTCGCTTTCAAGCGGCCTGGGTGCGCCCGGAATCCAGGCGGTATCGGACCCGTTGAAGTAGGAGAATCCGACGCCGAAAATCTCCGATAAGGCTAGCAGCTGTTCCCACGTGGGATCTGCGAGGTCGCCTGACCTCAGAGCTAGCACGTCTTCGAGGGATAGAACTCTCTGCGAGCGAGCAGCTACCTCTTGGTTGGTGAATGCCTGTCCCGTGTCGGTATTGAGGCGTCTCTCAAAGAGCTTGTTGACCAGGACAGCCATTCGTTTGTCTCTGTCCGAGTTACCGACTGAGCCACGGAGCTCATTATTTATGGGTCTACCGCTCTCCCATTGCCTGTGCAGATCCTCCCACCAGGAAAGGTCCTTGAACCACAGCTCGGTAGGGAAGCCCATGGCTACCGCGATTGCCTCGACCTTATCCGCCCTCGGGATGTCAATGGCTCCGTCCCTTAGTGAAACAAAGTAGGATGAGCCTACTACTCTCCCGGTAGCCTGCTTCATCTTGGTGCCGGTCCAGTACCCGCCCTCGGGGTGCGGGATAATGTCGAGCATGACTCTGAATTTCCTACTGTAGGTGCCGAGTTGTTTCTGGTCCTCGCCCATGTATTCGGGGCTCCTCCAATAATAGTGCCTTACAGATGATCCTCGTTGGCAGTTACGTTAGGTGGTGATCACTAGCGGCAATGTAGTCGCGACCTCTCCTGGAAATGGCGCCGGAGTGATGTACCGTCACCGAGGTTTTGTTCAGGGGCGTAGTGTTGGGAGTACATAACCATCTTTCTTACGTTCTCTACCGTCAGTCGACCCTTCAAGGTCAGATCAGATGACTGCTTGTGACCTTCATCCTACAATTCAAGGCATGTTCTGTAAATTGAAAATCGAAGAAAATATTTTGATTTCTTGCAAGTGCGAAACGTGTGGATTACCCTCCCGCTGGTATAGGCGATTATACTTGCGCTGTGAGAGGGGGATAGCGGAGGTCAATGAGTATAGAGAACTGGACCCGGAGGGCCATCGCCGCGCACGTATCTTTAGCGGCGGCGTTTGCTCCCTATGTAGCTGCCATAAATAATAGTGTATCCTGGCATGATATGAAGAAAAATCGCAAATACATAGATTTTTCTCTAGATCGCCGCTTGTTATTGGAGCGTTTGCAGAATTTGCTATTCAATACCCCTAAATGGAGGACTGGGGACGTAGGTTCGAGCTACTGCGAGACAAGTACCGCCGCGAGGACGGGTCCAAGTGGAGTGGGGCTGCAATCGAGCGTGCGACAGGTGGGGCGGTTAGCGGCCACTTTGTCAGCGCGTTGGCTCGGGGCAAGCTACAGGACCCGGGCATCGGCAAAATGTACGCTCTCAGCGAGGTTATGGGGATACCACTGGAGGAGTGGTTTGAGGAAAAACACGGTGAAAGCTGGGAGTGATCTAGTCGTGTAGAGCAGAGCTGGGTGGTCCGCGTTAGCGGCCAAACTAATACTCGGACCACCAGGCTCTAGAACAAAAGCAAGGAGTTAGGTAGTTCCCTTGCAGCCAATTGAGCTTAGCAGATCTAGCAGCCAAGTGGAACAACCCGGTCACGTTGAGGAAGCGGTTCGCTTCCTCAGTAGTGTCACCAACGGTGACCTTAGCGAGGTGCCAGCCGAAGAGCGGCTTTTGTCCGTGCTAAGGGCGGTGCAGATGTTAATTGAAGCCGCCCAGGCATCAGAAATACGCTCCCATTTGGTCCCGAGTACCGAAAAGCGAGGGTTATCGGAGCGGCCCTACGAAGTCCTGCAAATGCGGCACCTCGGCAAGTCCACCCGTGAGATCCAGCGCGAATTGTGGATAAGCGAAGCTACGGTCCGATCACACGACCGGACAATTACCGCCTGGTATGGAGCGAAAACATACTCGGAGGCTGTTGCGGTAGCAAGGCAAAGAGGGGATGTGTGAGTCAAGAAAGCCATGACTCCGGTAGCAAATAAAAAGCGGTGGCTCGCATGAATCAAGGAAGCTCACCACCGCCCGGCGACATCCGGGAAGGTGTCAAATCGCCGGGCTTCATTATACGAGCCACCGCGGGACCTTGGAAGGAGTTACTGTGGCCCAGGTAAATCTGGCTTCAGCTAGCAAATCTCACAGTATTAGGGTGCGTACCTGCGGGGAAATGGTGCGTACCTGCGGGGAAGGAACTGCGTACCTGCGAGGAAAACCTCTATGTTCAGGAATCGGTGTCTCGTGGACGTGTGTCCAGCATATTGTCTATATCTAAGCCGTTTATCAGTTCTCCCGAAGCACATACAAGAGCATTCCTAACCCAAAAAGGTTCATGCGTACCTGCGGGGAAGAGGTGCGTACCTGCGGGGAAGGAAGTGCGTACCTGCGGGGATAAATCTGCGTACCTGCGGGGGAAGAAACGCGTACCTGCGGGGATAAATCTGCGTACCTGCGGGGAAATCGATAATAAATTTTTCCTGCAAATCGGGAGATTTTGTCGGCTTTTCGCTGTCTCCTTTGTTTATGTTGTGTTTCCTGTTTGTATGTATTGTCAACAGGAGCAGTTTTCGAATAAGTCCTGGGTACAGACGTCACTCGGGTGGGGGGAGGTACACACGTGAGCTTCAAGAAGGACGGCAGAGATAAGGGTGATCATCTTCGTTCCGGTGAGAGCAAGGATCAGAAGACTCTTTTCGACACCTTCAGTCTCCAGCTGGATCCACAAGACCTTGTACCTGTCTTCGCGGAAGGCAACTTCGAAGAGCATCCCCTGTTCCGCATGAGTTCTCAGGAGCGCACCGTTCGAGCCTACAGCTACGAATGGGCGTATAACGCTGAAGACGGGTTACTGCTAAGAAAGAGATGGACCGTAGTCCCGTCTGGACAGTACGGCGCGCCCGGGCCGGCCGACCAGGATGTGTTTGTCGCTGTTATGGAACTTGTAGCCAGGCGTGGCGGATTGCCAGAGAGTGGCGAGATCGAGTTCTCCCTAAACGAATTGCTTAAAGTACTCCGCAAGTCTCGGGGAGGTAAGTCTTATGAGGCGTTAAAGGAATCCCTGCTCCGCATAGCGTTCACCGGTATAGAGAGCCACAATTCCTTCTACTCCGCCTCTATGAAAAGCTACATAGAGGATACCTTCCGGATATGGGATGTCAGGTTCGCAGACTACGAGCCTTCCGGGGGTACGAGCACCAGCCGCCACACGTTGAAGTTCCATGACGTGTTCGTCAACAACTACTTCGCCCATTACTTGAAGAACTTGGATACTAATCTCTACTGGTCCCTGAAATCCCCTATAGCCAAACGTCTGTACAGGCTGATAGACCAGAAAAGAGGTCAGGGTAGGTTCTGGGGGCAAGAGTTTTTCGAGCTTGCGCGCCAGATACCTCTCACCGGCTCATACAAGTACTCCTCGAAGATAAAGGAGAAGTTGAAGTCTCCGCACGTAGAACTTGAGCGTGTGGGGTTTCTCCAATCCGTAAGCTATCAGGGCGGCCGGGTGGTGTATGAGGTCACGGAGGAGTACTCGCGTCAGAGAGTGGTGCGGGAGAGCTACCGTAGCAGTCCTGAGCATATCTTCGCGGTTGAACGACTAATCTCCGAAAACGTTCGTGGAGATGTTGCCCAGTCCTTGGTCGAGGAATACGGCGTCGAGCACTGCCTGTACTATGCAGAAGCGCTCGTCGTGCAGCAGAATCTGTCAAACCCTGCCGGCTGGCTGATAGAGGCCATACGCAAGGGCTATGCCCTAGTCGATCGCGGGGGTGAGAATTCGACAACCCAAGTCATTGGTGAAGACCCAGAACAGGTCAGTAGCTTGGATAGTGGCGAAGCGGTTGTGGACGAAGGTGGTTATGCGACTACTCGTGGTAGTTTGCCGGACACCGACCCGGAGGCGCTGGAGGTTTGGGAGAAGGTCCTTGAAGATGTTTCAGAGGAGATCAATGCTCCCTCCCTGCGAGTCTGGTTCGAAGGCACGGTCCCGGTAGCGTTATCTGCGGAAACCCTGACAATTTCCGTGCCGAACGGTTTTGCTAGGGACTACATCGAAGAACGGTTCAAGGACCTCCTCGAAGCAGCCCTCACGAACCACCTCTCCCCCACCTCAGGCCTGGAGATCGTGGTCGGGGTAGAGGATCCTACACATAATACAGATAAACGAGGAGACGCCGGATGACTCGGATTGGAGGCATACCGGAAGACTTCGAGGCTGCATACGGAGGGCTTGTCGAAATCGTAGAGAGCATTGGTAGTGGCGAAGTCTCAGAAGAGCTCGTCCCGGAGAAGGCGGACGAGTACAGGCGGGTGAACTGCCGGGGATCGGCCGCGCTGGCCGGTTCGGCGCTGCGGGCGCTGAGTTACGAGCTCTCCAGCAGGGGTCTACAAGAGGGAGCAACTAGCTACCCGCAAGAGTTGCAGGCCGTGGCGCTTGTCGAGGCTGTCCTGGAACCCGCACTGGTTACGCACGCAGCGGGGAACGAGACCTCCGAGATCGTTGAGGTTGCTCTACCCGAGCAGCTCCGAGAGATCACGCCTAACGGCAGAGGCTTCGTGATGGGCGAGCTTCAGATGACTTTTGAGCCTTGTCATTTCGCCCGAGGAGCTGGTCGGTTGATTTCTCCTGAGTTCCACTTCTTAGAGGAACGGGTTGCGAGCCCCGATCCTACCGTTTGCGGTGAAGGAAGAAGTATTATGTGTCTCTATCAACCCCTCCCCCACCTCATGGCCCCTAACACAGGCAACAACGGGCATCCTACTTCGCGCGAGGAGGCCGAATTTCGTCGCACACGGCCCGTCCTTACCCTCTCCAGTGGTCGTGGCCGTAAGAAACTCTCTCGGAAGCTCCTGGCGCTGCACAGCGGCTCTAGCGGGCTAGAGGTCGCCGGGACTGATCCTCTAGCAGTCTACTACCTACCCCGTGCCTTCCAAGGGTTGGAGGGTGAGCCATGAACTGATCACTAGCGAGCGTCACAACACGTCACAACACGCACCCTGCAAACAGACTAGCGAAGGAGATCAAAGGGAGAACACTATGGGAAGACGCAGAGACAATGAACAAAGGACTCGCCAGATGAGGACCACCCGCCGCAATGGCGGCGGTTACCCGGGGCGCGGCTATGGCGGACATGAAGGTCCCCGAGGTGGCAGACCCCGGGATGATGGCCGAGGCTATGACCTCCGCGACTACCCGGCCGAGGCCCGTTACGGTCCCTACTTTGATAGGGGTGGAAGCCGCTACTACGAGGATGAGGCGGGAAACAGATATTACGCCGAAGACTACGAGGGACGCTACGACTCCCGCGACCGGGACAACGAGCGCGAGTATTACTGGCGCGAGCAGCAGTCTCGCCAGGAGACCCGCCGCATCGCTTACCTGGTCCTCGGCGGGGTGTTCGTGGCCGTGATAGCCCTGCTCGCAGTCTTCGCTCTTAGCGGGGACGACTCTCCACAGACCGCCCAGCAGGTTCCCGGACAAGCACCACAGCAGGCAGCTCCACAAGCTCCCCAGCAGGCTCCCGCTCCAGGGCAAGCCCCACAAGCGCCGCAGCCAGCTCCACAGCAGCAACCGCAGGCTCCGGCGGCACCCGCTCCGTCACAGAACCCGGCTAGCGCCGAACAGGTAGAAGGACTCAGGGCAGACATAGATCGACAGCTCGCCGAGATCCGGCAGTCCATAAACGATCTAAGGCTGGAGATCATGAGCTGGTTCTCTAACTCCTCCAGCCAGGAGGGTCAGGAGAACTCGCCGTGAGAGGCCGCAAAGAGTCTACCCAGAGGCTAGCCATCTCCGGAATGCTTGAGCGGCTACTCGACAAGGCCGGATCAGCGGGCGAGACCGATACGGCGAGCGGAACCGAAGAGCCCTCGGACAGGATTGCGTCTTTCAGAATGTCGGCGCAGAGGCCGCTACAGAAGACCCACGACTACGACTACGAGTACGCCGGGTTCCATCTTGGCGCGGAGGCTAGCTGCCGGGTACGGATCTATCAGGACTCTGACTCGGCAGACCAGGGCGGGCAGCGGCCGGTTATCGTGCTCTCGCAGAAGTTGCCGCCGGGCGGTACCTCGATCACTAACCTCATCGAGGCGGTTACCGCCGAGGTGGTGCTGGCCGAGCTGCCCGAGAAGCTGCCGCGAAGTTGGCGAGAGAATCGCAAGGCTCTGCGCGAGTCCCCTTTCCATGTGGTGGAGCACTACAGCGAGGGAAACTCATTCGGCGGGTCAAACCCTGGTGATAAAGAGGACGAGAGCACCTCTATCGTCACCTTCTCCGACTACCGGATTCAGGGTCCTCTGGGAGTGCCCGAAATCGAGCACGGCGACGTTGACGGAGAAGAGGTAACGATAGTTCACGGCAACCACACCGAGCGGCCGCGCTTCGGTCAACCCGACTGGCATCACGAGGGCAGGGAAGCTATCGAGCGCCTGCTCGGAGGCCAGCTATGATGGGCCATACGCACGTCGTGGGAGGCGCCGCAGCCGGTCTTGCGGTCTCCTGGGCCGCAGGCCTCGGAGTCGAGGGAGCCGTAGCGCTGACCGCCGGGGCGGTGGCGACCTCGAAGCTGCCCGACGTGGACGCCAAGATCAACAGATCGCCGGACCACCGTTCGTTTCCGCACACCTTGATCGTCGGCGGCGGAGTCGCCGTGGTCGTGGCCTGTATCGCCTACGTGTGGCTGTGGGCCAACGCCTCGAGCTTCGCCGTGGGGCCTCTATCGGCGGGCGAGGTAGCTCTGATAGCTCCGGGCGGGGCTATCGGGTACCTCACCCACCTGGCGCTCGACGCGGCGACCAGTAGCGGGATCTGGCTGCTAGTGCCAAAGCACCGGCGGATTGGGTTGCCGCGCAAGTACGCCATAACAACCGGAGGACTCGGGGAGCTGGCGGTACTCGGAGTAATGCTGGCCGGAGCTTTTACGCTCGGATTCGGGGTACTCGGCGGCGCCGAGCTAGCTTCCGTGTCCAGTTCGCCTCTGGAAGGGATGGTGATCCGGGGTGGGTGAGACCGGAACCAAGCATGAGTTGGTCGGCGCCGTGCGTAGTCCCGTACGGCATCTGCAGGCCAAGGAGAGGATCCACGGTGGCGAAAGCCGTCTCCGGGACCCGGCGACACCGGCGGGAGATAACGGTAGCCCGGCGGGTGGCGGCTATGCCCAGAGCCTCTCGGCCTACCTCGACACCATAAGCCGCAAGCCGCTTCTCTCGGCCGCCGGGGAAAGACTCTTGAGCCGGCGGGTGCGGACGGGCTGTCCCCGGGCAAAGCGCGAGCTCGTCGAGAGAAACCTGAGGCTCGTGGTGCATACCGTAAAGCGCTACCGGGGCCTTGGGGTGGACTTCGAGGAGCTCGTTCAGGAGGGCACTCTCGGCCTTATCCGGGCCGCCGAGAAGTTCGACCACACCAGGGGCCACAAGTTCTCCACCTATGCGACCTGGTGGGTGCGCCAGGCCGCCGGCCGTGCCGTGACCAATAAGGCCCGCGGCGTGCGCATCCCGGTCCACTACCAAGAGCAGCTCCGGGCGCTAAGAGAGGCCGAGAAGAAGCTGTCGGCGTCTATGGGACGAGAGCCTTCCGAGGAGGAAGTGGCCGCAGAGCTTGCGGTAAGCCCGCAGAAGGTCGCCCAGATGAAACGGGTCCGGCTGCCGGTGGCGAGCCTGGAAGCGCCGCTTGGGGGGATGTACGAGGGTGGCGAATCGGAGCCGGATTCGCCCGCACTGTCTTCGGTACTCGCCGACGAGGGTCCGGGGGTAAACCCCGAAGAGGAGTCTTTGGATTCCTCCGAGCGAGAACATGTAGGGTGCCTTTTGGAGCTCTTACCCCCCACCGAACGTCACGTCCTGCGCCGACGTTACGGCCTAGACGGCGGGCGGGTGTGGACCCTCAGGGAGCTAGCAGAGGAGTCCGGCGCCCAGAGGGAGTTCGTGCGCCAGCAACAGAAGCGGGCAGAGCGGCGTTTGAGGAGCATGCTCGCCGCGGACTGGGATGAGCGAAAGACCGGGTAGGAAATTACCGTGCCAAGATCCCGAACTGTACTGGTAATCCCTCCCCCACTGGTTCTTCGCCCGATTCTCCTTGCAAGCTTTTCCTACACTGTTCCTACACTGTGGATGCGCCACATTCCCGGCTACGTTTGGCACCGCCCGCGCCGGCGAACTTATCTAAACATTGCCCCAATGAACATGATCTATCGTAAAGAAGGAGGAAGATTCCATGACAAGACCCGGAGCGGATGCCCGGCGGACCACGATGCTAGACAAGCTCCTCGAAGCGGGCGCTGGGGGCTTTGGCACCGGCCCCGGTCTCGCCAGCGTCCTGGAGAGCGCGATCCCCATTGAAGCCAGCGAGCCCTTTAGCTACCTGCGCGAACGCACCCAGCACGTCCACGAGGAAGGCCCGGGAGGAGATCTCTCGGCGGCCGACTTCCCGGACTGTCACCCTGAGGGTTTGGCCGTTTTGGCAGAACTCGCCGGAGGGCGGCACATGGACGCGATTCCGCCCGTGTTCTTCGAGGGCTCCTTTCCAGCCGATAGGGCCACCGCCTTCGATCCGCGTCCTGGCGAGACCGCTGGGATGGTCAGCACCGACCTCGAAAGCGTGAATGCCGGGGTGCTCGTGTTTTGCGGCGAGGACTTGCCAGAGAGGGTTGGCATCTCGCTACCCGATCAGACGCGCTACGTGTTGCGCGTAGTGCCTTACGTCGACATTGGAGCCGGCGCCACGAACATACACGGGCCGCCGATAATGTGGCTGATCCCGGTATCGGAGCACGGCGAGGTACTGGTGGAGCCAATAGACAAGGACATTGCTATCTTCGTCTACCCAACCCCCGAAGGCTCTGACTGGGACCAGGATCAGGGTGCGCGTATTGTCCACCAGAGCCTGCGGTCAATGCTCTACGGCGTGCTGTTCGCAATGTGCTGCGCAAATTCCACAGCCAATTCGACAACCGAGTGCGTCACGGCCGGATCACCGTCTTCGGCCGGGATCGGCACGCTGCACATTTCGGCACTTACCCAAAAGCTCGACCGGGAAGGGAAAGCTAAAGAGCTTGGCCTGGGCCACGCCCTTACGGTATGCCGTGAGGCATTCGGGCCTCTAGGCTGAGAGGCTAGGCACACGCGGATCGCGCCGGGCTACTGAACCTGATCTCCGACTACCCTTTGCCCAGGGTGATCCTGGTGCACGGCAAAGGTGGCGCGCGGGTAACCCTTTAGAGTCCCTACACAAGGACCGCAAGGTGGTGCAGGCGATCAACGGGTCAGTGGTGGACCTCGCAAGCCGCCGTAGTACGGCAAGGCCGCACGCGGCAATGCGCACCACCTCGCTAACGTGGGCGATTTTGAGCACGCTGCGGGAGAAAACCAGCCCTCGGAATATAAAGACAAATGTTTGCATTTTCAAACAAATGTCCGGCCTTCCTCTTCCCCGCACAAGGTTAGCAGGTTTAACACCCATGCAGAAGTGTGGGTGGAAGACGGGTTGGTGCTGATGAAGTTCCCGGACGAGGTGGACGTCGAACATCTTTTTCACAGGGGGCGCTACCGGATGGAGCTAAGGCGGAGTATGGATGCAGATCAACAAGATTTGCGAGTGGAGATCCTCAGAGGTCCATCCTGATCGAAATCCGCCTGCTGATTAACTAAATTATCAGTAAACTAAAAAATCAATTAACTGAATAATGAGTTTGCTGATTAGTTGATTAATCAATTAATCGCGCGTATCCTATAAACCATGATAATCACGGTCACTAGCCATAAGGGAGGAGTGGGCAAGACTGTTACGGCTGTACACCTTGCCGCTTATCTCAGTTGGCATACGGGTATGAGTAATGAGGCGTCAACCCTGCTAGTGGATGCAGATCCAAACCACAATGCCCTGCGCTGGCAGCAGCGTGGAGCGCTGCCCTTCAGTGTCGTAGCCGAAGAACAGGCGGCGGAACACGCCCCAAAGCACCAGCATATAGTCATAGATACACAAGGCCGTCCAGGTAAAGATGATTTAGAAGCGTTGGTACAGGGCTGTGATCTACTGGTGATCCCTTCTATGCCGGATGCACTCTCGCTGGACACCTTGATGCTAACTATCGGGGAGCTCGAAGAGCTAGGTCGAAAAGACGGGTATCGGGTACTTTTGACTTCGGTGCCGCCTTGGCCTATACGATCCGGCAGCAAAGCGAGAAGGACCCTAGAAGATCTCGGAGTACCACTATTCGACGCCGAAATACGTCGTAGGGAGGCATTTCAGAAAGCAGCCATTATGGGCGTGCCTGTATATGATGCTAAAGACAGACGGGCTACAGACGGCTGGAATGACTATTGCCGGGTAGCGGAGGAGATCACCACACAAACATGAGTACCGACCGAACTAGTAGCACAGGATTTGACTGGCTAACAAAAAGGAATTCCGATAGCGAAACCGACACGAGAGCTCCTTCGAGCGTGCCGGAGAAGGAGAATGAAGGTCCAAGCGAAAAGGACTCCTCTAAATCCTCTAAAGAGCCCCCCCGTCCTTCGCAGAGGGGTAACGCAAAAAGAAGTAACACACCGCGAGGGAAAACGGGATCGGCGCCAAAAAAGGGAAAGGCATCCAAGAGCAGAAATCCAGATTATGATCTTATGGGGGTTTATATCCGGAAGGAAGTCCGAAGACAGATTGATCGAGCGATAGCTGCTCGGAAGGCATCCGAAGAGAAGGTGCAATACAGTGATCTCGTTGAGGGGCTAATAGTCGAGTGGTTAGATAAGCAAGGATTTCCGCCAGAGTCAGAGGAGTCCGAAAATCAGTGATTTTAGTTAACTGATTAAGCAATTGTCTGATTAATCAGTTAATGGGCACTGGATAGAGCAAGCCACACATGTTTGCTTTGGGTACTGGTCCTGAACATCGCATGCACGCGTCTTGAGTCTGCAGAAGACCAGGAAGTAGGGGAGAGGAACAAGCCTAGATGCTTCATCCGACCGCCCGGACCCTTTGTGCCACGGGACCGCGCGAGCTCGAAGCGGGCTCGTAGAGGACGTACTCGCCGGACTCCAGCTCCCGGTCGTCCCGGATCTCGGAGCGGTGGAAGAATACGTCGCCGCCGCCGGGCCGTACTATAAACCCGAAACCTTTCTCGGAGTCGAAAAATTTAACTTTTCCCGGCTCGCCGGTGGCGCCGGCTGCGTGTGTGCCGTGATCGACTTGCCAGCCAGTACCCGCGGCCTTTTCCGGTCCTCCAGTCGCTGCATCCGCTGCGTCATTGCCGCCGAAGATCGAGAAAAGATCCGGGCTCTGTGCAGTATCTCCTGCGGGAGCTGGTTTGAGGATGATCCGGCAGGGCTCTATGACTACCCGGACATCACTCACACCGTCGAACCCTTCGCGGAAGCGGGGATCGTCGGCGACCGCCGGGTCCAGCCACAACCCGTAGCCCTCCTCGCCCTGGTCCAGCACTCCCTCGAAGACACTCACCGGCTTATCCAGTGTCTCGGCTTCGCCGGACGGGGTGGAGGGGGCCTCCCCGCCTCTGGGGCGCATGATCCGGTTGCGCGAGCGGAAAGACTGTACCGAGGAGGACGTGGTGCCGAGAGCGGTCCCTATCCACTCGTCCGAACGGCCCTGTGAAACCCACTGCTCTATCTCGGTGCGGTGCTTCGAAAGCGAAATACGCCTACGCTTACCGCCGGCGTGCTGAGAGTGTTGCATTAGACCTCCGCGTTGGCGCCCAAATGATTGCCCGATAAATACTCGTCAATAATACTCGCCAGTACATAGTAACGTACAGGACTGATACTGGACTGCACGGATGGCGAAACTATCCTTGAAAATCGCCATATAACCGGCATTAGCAAGGGTAGACCGTGGTGGATAAGCAAGGGTAGACCGTGGTGGATAAGCCCAACACTACCCGCAGCCTCGACGATACCTTAGAGGCCGTAGACGCTCTCTTCGCCGCCGATGGACCTCTCGCGGAGATCAAGGACGGCTACAGTCCGAGACCTGAACAGATCCAGCTCGCCAAGGAGACTGCGAGAGCCGTCCACGGCGCGGACACCCTGCTCGGGGATTGCCCCACGGGTGTAGGAAAGGGACTTGGCTACCTTGCGGGTGGAGTGCTAGCCGGAGGTAAGCTGGTGGTCTCCACGGCCACTCTCGCGCTCCAAGCGCAGCTCCTTAACCAGGACCTGCCGCTACTGCGTAAGGCGGTATGTAGGCTCTACGGCTACCCGGAGGAGGAGGGCTTCTCGTTCGCCGTGATGAAGGGTAGATCTAACTATCTCTGCATCAACCGCTACGAGAGCACCCTGCAGCAGCCCGGTATGCTCGACGGAAACACCCTCCAGGACCTCATAGACTTCCGCGAGTCCACCGAAACTGGCGACAGGGAGGACCTCCATAAACCCGTACCCGCCAGCCGGTGGCTCGAGGTAGCGTCAGATGGCGAAGACTGCGCTCCAAATGCGTGCAGTTTCCGAGAACAATGCTTCTACTATGCTCACCGCGACAAGGCCGCATCAGCGGACGTGATCGTGGTCAACCACGCTTTGCTTCTTGCGAATGCCGCCTCCTACGGCAATATCTTCGACGTCGGAGGCCGTCACCTAGTCGCGGACGAGGCGCACCGTCTCGAGGAGGTTATGGGGGAGGCCTTCGGCCTCAAGGTGTCAAACTGGCGCATCAAGTACGCCATGCGCCAGGCGCTCAAGAAAAACGAGGATCTGAAAGAGTACACCGACCGGGCCGAGTCCGCCGGTGACTTATTCTTCGAGGGGCTGCGTGAAAACGTCGAGCTTGGCTCCGAGGAAGCCGCCCCATCCTCTTACTCCACGCTCTACGATTCGCTTCAGTCGGTAGAGAGGCTTCTAAGGAACGACCCGCGCGAGGAGGCGAACAACCTCTCGTTCATGGTCATGCGGGTGCGAAAGGATCTCAAGGCGTTCTACTCCGATCCTCTCGCAAGCCACACTTACTCGGTGGTTGCCGGCAGATCGACAGATCCCAGGCGCAAGCCATACCCGGAGCTGCGTTCGTGGCTGATCGAGACCGGGGAGGTTTTCCGCGACGAGGTGCTCGGTCTGTTCGCCGATAAGGGCAAGGTCCTGGTCTCTGCGACCTTGGCCTCCTCGCGCAAAAAGGGCAGTGGGGGAGAATCCAGGGGCTCTTTCAGATACGCCCGCGAGCGGCTCGGCCTAAGAGAGGAGGACCTCGAGGCGGCTCTGAATGCCGAGAATGCCGAGCTGGACGAGGACGGGTTGCCGGCCGGAGCGTGCCCGGCCGGTGAGATAAGGGAGCTGGCATCGCCGGAGATCTTCGACTACTCCCGGCGCGCGCTGATCTACACGGAGCCCGCCAGCAACAATACGGATAAGCCAGCAGCCGACCTCGACACCGTACGCCGCACCGAGGAGCTCGTAGAGATCGCGGGCGGCAACACTCTCGTCTTGCTCTCTACCTCGCGCGCGGTGCGGGCTTTCCAGGAGAACTTCGAGACCGATTATCCGGTCAGATTCCAGGGAGAGGACTCCCCTGGAAGACTGGTGAAGTGGCTGCGCGAGACCGAAGGCGGAGTGCTAGTGGGCACGCGAATGTTCTGGGAGGGTTGTGACGTCTCGGGTGAGGCTCTTGGCTGCGTGGTCATTGATAAGGTACCTTTTGCTGCCCCGGACGATCCGGTAATAGCCGCCCTGGTATCCCGAGCGGGCAAGGATTGGTTCCGCTCTGTTACTCTGCCGAAGGCTCAGGTCGCGCTCAGGCAGGGCGCGGGAAGGCTAATGCGGACGGCCACGGACAGAGGCGTGATAGCCCTGCTGGATCCCAGGATAAACACCAAACCCTGGGGCAAGGCGGTGATGAACAGCCTGCCCGGTGCGCCGATTACCGACTCCATCGAGGACGTGCGCCGACTCTCGGGTACGTACTTCGGCCACAGAGGATCAGCCGGCCCGGAGCCTACGGATCGCCGGGACGACCGCCGCCGGGCGTGAAGTAGCGCCGGAACACCTCAAGGGCCAGTGCTGCCCACACCCCGAGTAGCACCAGCGCGCCCGCAAGCCACGTGATAAGAGTGGTTACGGAGCCTGACGCAGGTGCAGTGAGCCCCATTAGCAACAGCGCCGCCGACATCAACAATAAGGCAAGGGCCAGCCTGTTTGCCGAGAGGTGTTTAATACCGGGCATCTCGATGCTCCACTTCTCTATTCTTATGCCACAGGCGCTTACAGATAGCGCACCTCGTCCTCGGGCATGTACTGTGGCTCCTCAATCTCCTCCTCGACCGCGCGGCTGTTCTCCCAGATCGCCAGCTTCTCGTCGTGGGTGAGCTTGCGCGGCGGATCATCGAAGGTCCAGTGCTCGGCGGCCATGAACTCCTCGAAGGTCTCTTCGGGCTGCTCTTCGTCCTCGCCGGTTAGCCGCTCGAGCTCCTCGTCGATATCCTCCTTTACGTGGTGCTCTCTCGGCGTAAGTCTCTCTACCTCGTGGGGAGGGAGACGGCTGGCGTGAAAGCCACCCTCTCCGGCCGGGTACAGCGCCCAGGTGCGGATCTCCTCGACCATCTTCGGCACGTGGTACTCGGGAGCGGTCTCGGAGACAGTGTTGGTCAGCACGACATGCGCCACGTCGCCCGTCTCGGCCACAGCCCCTGATAGCTTGCGGTACAAGAGCCTAGCCATCACCCGCTCGGCCTCGTCGTCCTGGCGAGAATAGTCGACCTGGCCGGTCCTCTCGTTACGCAGCATCATCGTGGACCAGCCACCACGGGACAGCCTGTCGGAGCGGATCTCTATGTGGCCCACGCCGGTCACGCACTCCTCGGCGGCCTCTATCATCCCGGTGATGGACCGGGTCCTCGCCCGCTTGCGCGCGCTCTCTTTTTCTCTATCTTCTGTCATGCTGGTATTCATTGTAGCGGCTCCTTTCTCGTGATCTTGAACGTTCTTATGGACTCGGCTCACGGTCGACCTGGAAGTCACAGAGCGGGGTAGCGCAGGTACTGCATGTTCGCAACCGGATAGGCCCCGGCGGTCCAGCTTTGGCTACCACATGGTAGGCCGGGAGCTATCCATACCGCCGGGGCCGGTCTCAATGGCAGGTGAACAGTTGTCCCAACGAGGCTTCGCCGTGGGAGGTCCTTTATCCTTCACCAGCTCGCGCACGGAGCCGGAGTTCACGTCGGCGGAGCGCGCCCTGGCTGGAGGTGAGTCCGTGGTAAGCATGTCGTTTGTCCCTAGATGTAGCTCTCGTGCTCCTCGCCTAGCTTCTCGCTGTGTCTATCAGTGGTCTTTTTCATTCGAACTGCCGGTATGCAGCGGGATAACCACCCGCAATATAGTAAGAATCGCAAACGGCATGCTCAGCACAAGTAGGACCCACATTAACTCTGTTGCCCAACTCTCGAAGAGTCCGTTACCAAAGAACCTCCCCGCAACGAGGTACACACCACCTACCATTACAAGCCCCGCCGCGCCTACCGCCAAAATGGTGCCAAAGAACGCGAGCACACCTTTCAGAGCTTTGTGCTGCATAGTTATCTCCTTTCCTCCTTTTCCGCTCCGCTCGACGTTTACTGGGCTGCTAATCACAGACCATCTAGTCCAGGAGACTCGCGTTGCCTTCAGCAGCAAGCCTCAATAGTGTCTGCCCGTGACAGATCTCCGGGCTATAGAGCGTGAGTGGTGTGCCGTCCTTTGGCGCGCACCAACAGGCCAGTACCGGACTAGGATGCCAGAGGAAAAGCCGGAGCGTTTCCAAGTCGATATTCTCCCGGGCATGTAGCTCGTAGAGCTCGAGTACTTTTGGAAGGTCGCCGTCGCGGCCCACCTTGTACGGGTTAGCGTAGGGGCTTTCAGGTAAGTGGTAGCGAGGCATTGCACGCCCGACATACAACTCGTAGGGGACTTCCGAGAGTACGTATACGACGCTCCCGGTTTGTTCCTTAGCCACCCTTCACCTCCCGCAAGGACTCCGAGTAGGTCTCTGAGATAGCCCCGGCCTCCCTGAAGGCGGCGATCACGTCGGCCTGACCGTCCTTACCAAGTCCGCTGGAGAGCGAGGTCTTGGTCACGGTGACCACCTGGGCCATGGTCTCCTCGGGCAGATGCTCGAGGAGTATGGCGTATGCTTTTGCGGAGTCTATGTTCTCCCGGCGGGTCTCTACCACCTTTAGCACCTTGCCCTCGGTGGTGGATACCTCTCTGGCGTAGACGTAATCTTGCAACGCCTGGCGCGTCTTTTTTGCCGCCGCTTCCACCGCCTGTAGCTGCTCCCACATCCTTGCGGCGCGCCGGTCGGTTAGCTCTTCGGGCGGGCCGTCCATTATGGCCTGTGCAGCACCTGCGATTGCCGGGCAATGAGGAAGTGCGAGGCAATGTTTACAATGGCTTCCCTCACGGTACACCGGCTCACCCTGCCGGGCCTTCTCTACCCGGCCGGCTATACGGGCGAGCTCCCGGTCGGCTGCTTCGAGATCCTCGCGCTCTAGGGTGTGGGCGTGCAGATCCACGGAGCCGTCAGTACCGATACGTCCTATCTGTATCACTGCTTCGTCCCGGCTGAAGGCCCTGGCTGCGGCGAGTCCCAGAAACCGGAGCTGGTGGTTGTCAGCGGGGTGGGGGACCTCGCCCCGGCCCGTTTTCCAGTCCGTCACCACCACGCGGGTATCCTCGACGGCAACCACGTCGGCTGTACCGGGTATCGAGCCTTCGGGAGCGCCCGAGTAGTCGCGGTGGTGCTCGCCTTCCAGTAGCCCAGCCTCTCCGGGTACTCCCGCTAGGGAAGCGGGGGAGAGGTAGAGCCCTAGCTCGGTGTAGAGGGTGCTGTAGACGTTCGGGCGGGACGTGTCCATTATCTTTCGGGGGTCCAGCTTGCGGCAGACGGCCGCGGCCTCGTGGTCTGAGGGAAGTAAGCATTCCTCTTTCTGTAGCAGTGCGGCGATGTACTCGTGGACGGCCGTGCCGCGTTCGGCGGCTTCACCGGTGGTCTGTACGTGTTTGTGGGCCTGGGAACCCGGACATGTGTCCGCGAGCTCCAGGCGGCTGGCTGTAAGCTGTGGCTGGCTCATGGCACTATTCATGGTGCTGTTCATGTTGTTCTTCATGGCACTCTCCTTATGATGGTGGGTCTTATGAATCCGGTATATGGACGGTGAGGATGGTGCGAGTTGCAGGGATACGCCCGACACGGTTAGCAGCCCGGTGAGCCAGCGCCCACGCCATTGCCTCTATCGGTCAGGGCGCACTGCTGCGGCCCAGACAGGCCCCAGATCCCGACGCCCCGGCTGCGAGCTTGTTGCTGGATGGACTCGAAGAGGGGCCTGTCCGCCGTGTTTGGCTCATAGAAGAGATCTTGAGATAGGCCGAGCTCCAGCAACAGTTCTGCGTGGAGCCTCTCTCGTCCGGGAGCGGAGACGTTGCCAAGGAGCCTCCCGTAAGGATCAACCATCTCCTTTCCGAGCGTGAGCCGTACTTGCTTTCCTTCTAGCTCTCTACTGGTGAAGTTCGTAGCTTGTGCTGACAGAGGCTGTGAGCTATCCGTTTCCGGCGCGTCCACGCCTATTAGCCTCAGATCACTCTTACCGTCTATGGCGGGCTGTATCTCCACCGTGTCGCCATCCAGAACCCTGGTGACGGTTACGGTGCGGCTACCGCCCGGTTGGCCGGACGCACCGGTGTCACCGGCCGACTGGGCGATCTTCTCTGCCTCTGTCTTGCCCCGCTCCACGGCCTACTGGACCCCATCCTGGGCCTCTTCTATGCCGCCGGAGCATCCGGTGGCTAACACAATGAAGATGCCTAGTAGCAGGTACGGGAGGACCCGCCAGATTTTAGGGTGTCCCGACCGGGTTTTTACCGAGGCGCTGACCCTACAGCGTCGATTCGGGGTTTCATCATTTTGTCTCATCGGGTTCAGCTCCTCTCCTAGATTCGCGGGGCGTGCCTCATGGGGCTCATGCCAGGAGTTTCATGTCAGAAGGCTCTGCTGGAGGGGCTCGCCGGAGTGTCTGCCGTGGTCCTCCTCGGGAGCGGCAGGGCTCTCATCGGCCGGAGTCTCGTGAATAGACCGTGTTCCGGCGTCAGGTTCGGAGTTCCCGTCCCGGATCTCCTGCTCGCGGACTGTCTCATAAAGGGCGAGGGCCGACCTCGACCACTGGCGCATCGTGCGCTTGAAGTCGTCCACGGTCTGCTCTTCCAAAGCGTCCGAGATCTCCTGATGCTCCACGGACATGCTCTCGAACACGGTGATGGCCGCCGGGATGGAGGGAAGGTGTCGGGTGGCTGTACCCTCCCTCGCGGCGATCCTCCCGGCTACGAAGCGGACTAGCTCGCGCAGGAGCTCCTTTTTCAAGAGGAGATCGTGGTTATCTGCTACGGCTTCAGCGAGTTCCGGGGCTAACTCCGCTGCCGGCTCGCAGTGCAACCGGTCCCGGTCCTCGGAGAGCGCCAGATATATCCCGGCCTCCCTGAGCGCGAAGTAGGTCTCGTAAGAGTCCACCTGGCGAACCTCCTAGACTTCGCTAGCTTGCCTAACCTTTCTGGCTTCCCTACTCGGCCGCCCGCTCCTCACCGCCCGAGTCCTTCGGGGTGAGGCGGTCTATCCACTCTTCCGCCTCGCTGCGACTCAGTTGGGAGAGGGACTTGCCGATGCGTTGCTCTAGCCTTTCAACACCGTTCTGGCCCCTCCACTCCTCGGCGAGGGTCTTTATGAAGTCGATCTGACTCTTCGGAGCCTTCGACTGCTCCCGGTTTTTCGAGACCTGGGAGCTGCTTTCCTCGTCGTCGTTGCGTTGACCGTCAGAGGTCTGTCCGCCGGCACTCTGGCGGGGCAGGTCCCGTACGTTGCTCGAATTACGCGCCGATTGATCTTTATGTTGCGCGGAGGTTTGACTGCTGTTACTCTGTCCCTGGTTACCTGATGAGCCAGGCTGTCCTTCTTCGCTATCGACCACCTCCTCCAGGGCAGCCGCCGAGACGTTGACCGCATCCCTCAAAGCGCGCGCCTTAGCCCGCGTCTCCGACATCCTGATCAGGTGCGGTACTATGTTCCGGGAGACGTTTTGCGGACTGGCGTCCCCGATCCCCGAGTAGGTCTTTAGCTCGCCGGAGCCCGGGTTCTCCTCGATCTGGACGGTCGCCTTGACTATGGCTACCTGACCGTTTGAGTCCTCGGGCACCTGTATAAGCTCGGTGTCTATTCCGACCAGGCCGCGGCTGTGAGCCTCATTCAAGAGCCCGGCGAACAAAACGAACTGCTTGCCCTGACGTTGAATCATGAACTCTTCACGCATCGGATCATCCTCCTCGTATATGGGGGAAGGTACAACGAAAGCGGCGGGTTGACCCCGCTCATCTATTAGAGGCGGGTCAACCCGGCCGGTGTAAGCTAGAGGTACTCCTATCCGGGAAACCGGACCCGGATCTCCTGTACCTTCCGCACCCGTGTAGTCTCCTCGGGCTCTTCACCTCGATCTCCGTAGATCCGCTCCAGAAGCCGCTGGCCCTGCTTTACGGGGCAGTCCTCCCTGTGATCTGGCCTTGACTTGGGTAGTTCATGCGTCTCTCGAATAGCCCACCCGCGCCTGCCGCAGTACACACAGTACGTGCCATGGCAGTCCTCGGCCACCGCGGCCAGCGTATTTGGCCGGTCTTCCGGCCGTTCATGAACCGCAAGCCGGGCTAGAAGGTCCATAGCCTGTCGCTCTCTAGAGTTTGTCAGACGGATCAGGACGCGTCGCGAGGAGTTCCAGAGTGCCTCTCCCTATAGGAACGCATCTTTACCCTCGATCCGCAGATCTCCATGACGCACCAGCTACCCGAACGGTTCTTCGAGGCGTCATAGAAGATCCACTGACACTCCTTATTGGCGCAAGCCTTTAGCCGCTGCCAAGTTCCTTCATAGCCCGCCCTAATCGCCGCGATCAGCATGTCTTCGACAGCCTTCTCCGTGCCGGTAAATGGAGAGCACAAAAGTGGCCGTCCCGCCGAATCGAAGCTGACGCCGAGCCCAGTAGTACTGACCAGGTCATTAAGTCTCGAAGAAGCCTTCGTAACCTCTAGCGATGTCCCGAGGTTGTGTGAGAGCAGTATGTCTCGTAGCCCCTCTCGCAACTCACGCAGGCGTGCGAGTTCAGTATCTCCAACTGAGTCTACCGGGCTGTAGCCCGATTCTTCGAGCCACCTCCTGGCCTCCTTGGAGCTTTCGAGATGGTCGTAGCCTCGCATCCGATTTCTCGTGTTTACGAACCGTTGCACGCGGTCAAGTGTTTCCGGGGCTTGCTTCGTCTGTGCTGCCTTTTCTGACATGGTTTCCTTAACCGGTCTCTTCCGAACCTGGAATATCTAGTCCCATGTTACCGCCTATACGCTTTGACTGGTTCGGCCCGCTGGTGTAAGTTACTGTCTTACACGTTTTGACGGTAACTTAGAGAGAGGCGGTACCGTGAGTAAGACGACTAGACTGGCACTGGCGGGGCTGGCCGCGATTGCGGTGGCCTATGGGTTCGCCCGCTATGGTTACGGCCTGTTCGTACCTGCCTTCCGGGAGGAGTTCGGGCTCTCTACCGCGACGGTGGGGCTTATCTCGAGCGCCGGTTACGCTGCCTATCTCTCAGCGATGGTCTTGACCGGGTTCCTTGCCGGAAGGACGGGACCGAGGCTTCCGGTGGTCACGGGCACCGTGTGCGCCGGTACGGGGATGCTCCTGATCGCCACCGCGCAGAGTGCCTTGCCGCTCGTTGTTGGGGTGGTGCTGGCGGGGTCTAGCCCAGGCTTCTGCTGGGCGCCGTTCTCCGATGCCGTCGCCATGCTGGTGGAGGGGGAGCGCCAGGGCCGCGTGCTCTCTGTAGTTAGCACCGGCACCACCTTCGGGCTGGCGGTGGCCGGCCCTGTGGTACTTCTGACCGCGACCGGAAGCTTCAGTGATGGTTTGGGATGGCGTTATGCCTGGGCTGCATTCGCCGTAGCCGCCTTGCTGGTGGCCCTCTGGAACGCGAGGCTCCTGCCAGGGGAACCATACCGTAAGGCGTCCGTGGAGACCGGGAACGGGGAAGGCGTGAGTAGAACCGGCATCGGCTGGTTTCTATGCCGTAGATCGGCTCCACTGCTAGGCCAGGCTTTCACTTACGGGTTGATCGCCGCCTTCTACTACACCTACGCTGTAGACCTCGTGCGCCGGTCGGGGCTCGCAGAAGCGTGGGGGCCGGTACTGTGGAGCCTCGTGGGTGTCGCTGGGGTGACCGGCGTACTCTCTGGTGACGCCGTCTCGCGGTTTGGCCTCAAGAATTGTCTCACTGCCTGCCTCGGCGTACTCGCCGTCTCAATCGGTGCTCTGAGCCTTACGGAAGATTCCGGGCTACTCGTAATTGTTTGTGCCTTAGTGTTCGGAGCGAGCTACATGCCGATCTCCGCTCTGCTGGTGGTCTGGAGCGGTAACGTCTTCCACGAAAGGCCAGCCACCGGCTTCAGCGCAGTCCTGTTTTCTCTGGCTTTAGGCTCCATCGTCGGGCCGGCTATCCTTGGCGCGGTAGCGGGGATCTTCGATCTACGAGTAGCATTTTGGTGCGCTGCTGCGTTGACGGCGGTAAGCATCGCGCTCAGCCCGAGTTCCGACATTCGCGGCACAGCGCCAAAGGTACCAGCCGACAGTACAGAACCCGCGGCTTAGGCAGGCTATGATGGAGAGGAAGATGAGTAGCCAAAGGGCTGAGCGCCAAGGGAGCGAACGGCCACGGCTCCGCGCCTCACGACCCGGTAGGAAGCCAAAGTTTGATCGCGAATCTTACGCCTGGCGCAAGGTGGTTGAGCGATGTGTGAACAAGCTCAAGCAGTGACGATGCCACGCCACGCGCTACGAGAAGAGGGCTGTCAACTACCGGGCTGCTGTTGTGATCGCTGCGTTGTTTATTTGGCTGACTTCACGATCCATTAGACCCGCCCTAGAACCACGATGCCCTGAAGAGGGGAGCGTCCGTAGCTCTCCAAAACGCTAACATTCTCCTCCAGAGCCACTCCGGCACTAGCCTCGGTGAGGACATCTCCCAGTCCACGTCCAGCCGCCAGCCGCCGACGCGCCGCACGTAGCCGCTCTCCAAGAGATACTCCCGGTGCGTGTCGCACTCGACCCACACTAGCCTTCGCTCCAAGGTCCGCGCGAGCTCCCCTGCGCCCCCGTACAAAAGCACCGCGAACCGGTATTCCTCTACCTGGGGATCGGCAACTGCCCTATCTAGCATCAGCCCGCCACGTGCCTTGCGGTAACGCGCCACCGCCAGCACTTGACCCCGTTCCTCGGCTACAAGAAAGCGTTCCTTGAGGATGTTCGGCCCTCCTACACCAGCGCGGTGCCGGATACTTGCCACGGCATTCGCGTCGTCGGCTGTAGCCCGGCGAATCTCCATGTCCCTCATAGCCTCTCCTAACCCCGGTCCGACTAGGCCATAGGCAACTACTCCAGTAGCCACGTTCGTTGCCGTTGACCGGTAGTAGCAACGCGATTCTTTGCCAAGCCTCATCTATTGGTCCACTTAATCTCCAAGCTGAGTTCCTTTTACTTCGTATCCGAGTCGGGCTGAAGCTTCAGGAGAGCGCCGAACCTCTGGGAGGCCGTGAGGAAGCAGACCAAGGCGCAAAGCTCGGCTATCTCCGCCTCGACAAAGTGTTCTCTAAGGTCAGTAAACACCTGGTCTTCGACAGCCAGATGATCCTCTACTACCTGCCGAGCGAAGTCCACTGCTAGCCGCTGCCTACGGTCGAGATGCTCCTCGGCCGGCATTCCTTTGACCATGCAGTACTCGCAGCGGTTGCCAAAGGCCAGGGTCCGGCGGACTTGCTCTTTTAGTTCGGCACCCAATCTGCTCGGTCCAAGTAGGGTATCTTCGAGTTCACTCCAGCGAGCGAGGATCTGTGGGTTATGGCCCATTAGGCGCTCGAAGGGTGTCGCTCCTTCTCTGACAAAAAGGATCCTGGGCATCTCTTCACGCTCCTTACTATTCTGCTTCTGGACAGTGACTACGTCACTTTAATAAAGTGTCTACTTACTTTGAATGGACAATAAAAGCAAAACTGGTTTCAGTACTTTGCTTATATTGGTAAATGGCGGAGGTAGGTTTGAATAACGAAAAAGCGCTCGATAACGTTGGATGGGCTATCCTTGGAGAGCTTCAAAGCAACGCTCGCCTTTCCCTGAACGAGATCGGGCGCCGGGTGAATCTCTCTGCCCCGGCAGTAGCCGATAGGATAGAAAAGATGGAGACGGCGGGCATCATCACTGGCTACCATGCTGCGGTAGATGCTGCCAAGGTGGGCTTACCCATGAGCGCCTTCATCCAGGCCGATTCGGCGGGTAGCTCTTACGCCAAACTTGTCGAAATGGCCCAGACTCTACCGGAAGTAGCCGAATGTTACCGCGTGACCGGTCAGGAATGTCTAATCATTAAAGTGAGGGTCTCCTCAATCGAACACTTACAGGGAGTGATAGATAGGTTCGCCACCCTTGGCCCGGTCAACACTTCGGTTGTCCTATCCAGCGTGATCGAGTGGCGACCTCTGAAACGGAACGAAGACGCAACAGAAGCGTCCTAATGATTCACCAGACAGGCCCTAGTGCTCATCTCCGTCCTCTCGATTCGAGAGGTCTGAGACGCCGTGCAAAAGCTCCACCGGCGACTCGGTGCCGGTCTCGCGTTCCCACCAACTCGTAAAGGCGGCGAGAAAGGTGGACTGGTACGGGCGCTCGTGGATCTGCTCTCTCGTAGCCGCGTCGAAGATCCGGCCCTCGTATACCGTCCGGCCGTCCCCCTCGATGGTCTCTATGACCTCATAGACGAGACCGGGGACGTGGGTGAGGCCCCCGAGGGTCGTGTAGTAGTCGTGGCCCTCGGCGTAGTGGAAGGCGAGCAGCCTTGGCAGCTCTGGGTTCTCGGGACGCGCGTTGTACGTGGAGTTATTCGTGGTCATGGTCATTCTCCTGGTAGCGTAGCCTGCCGGGTCTTACAGATAAGCTTACGAAGCGGCGAGCTCGTCCATCTCGTCCACCGCCGGGGTGCTACGCACGTAGCCCTGCCGGGCGTCGAAAAGAGAGCGGCAGTTGAGGACTGTACCTTCGGTAAGAAGTGTGGTGAGGTAGGTGAGCACGACGTTCGCGGCCACGAGATTGGTGGTCATTCTCTGTGGCGCGCTCACCGTGAGCTCGTTGCACGGGATCTCGTCGGGATGCCTATCGTCGGCGTCTTCTACCTCTATTAGAGTGGGGAACGTGTCAGCCGGGAACGGCAGTACTGTCTCGCCGTCCTTTCGCGCCCCGCACACCACCTGACCGTCCCAGCCGGACTCTCTAAGGGAAATCCTCTCCTGCTTGCCTATCTGCGCATCCGGCACGGGCATCGGTACCGCCCCGTTGCCGGAGTCCAGGTAGACGATGTTCTCCGCCCCATACAGTTTCTCGTGTAGTAGCCGCCGGGTAGCAGCATTGTCTACGCAGCCGACTACCACCGCCCCGTCGCAGACCAGGTTCGCTATATCCGTGCTCTCGTCGAGGTAGTTGGGGTAGGCGTTCACCGCCATACCGTACGCCGCGCCGTAGCGCTCGCTGAGTACCAGCGCCTTGTTCCTCCCGGCGTCCTGGGGAAGATAGCCTTGCCTCAAGATGTTCCTATCCGAGACCTCCCCGCCTTCTACCAATAGGACCTCCGGTATCTGCTGTGGCAGAGAGCCGCCAGCTAGCGCGGTGGTCTCCCGGTTTGCCTGCCGGATGCTATAGAGCAGTCTTAGCACCGACTGGGTGACGTAGGCTCCCGTACCGCCGACGCCGAAGATCACGACACGGGTCCTGGCCGGATTCATCACCTTTACCGGCTTCGCCTTGTTGGTCGTGGTAGTTCTTACGCTCACAGCAGCCCTCCCGCCTCGGGCCTCCTCACGGTGGCCGCGACCACCGAGGGGTCGTCGAAGAGGTCCTCAGCGAGCAGCTCTCTGAACTGGCCGCCGCAAGAGTAGCGGAAGCGGGCCTCGGGGAGCTTGTCCGTGATGCGCCCGACCACGCCGTAGACTCCGGTCGGCTTCTCGCTGTGATCGTCCTTCGCAGAGAAGAATGAGTGCATCTTGTGGTGGGAGTGGATCTCGGCGTAGAGCACGAAGTTGTCGTCGTCTGGCAGCGGCTGGTACTCGACCTCTCCGGCACTCGCCCGCTTCTGGTTCCAGACCAGGCAAAATGTCTCGTTCCGGCGGTCGTAGACGATGTCTATGAGGGCCTCCGTATCGGGCCTTTCGGCGAAGATGCGTACCACCTCTGCCAGCAGTGTTGCCGGGGCCTTCGGGACACTCGGGTAGTAGCCCTCCGCGAGAGTGAGGCCGCTCTCCAGCCGGACCACGTAGGTGCCCGAGAGGTTGTTTCTCACTTCGTACACGCCATCGGCGCACAAGAGCCGGTAGACCGGCGGGCGAGGATTGTCCTCGCCCGGGTCAGTACCCGGAGGCAGCGTGTTCACCTGGAGGGTGCTCCTGGCCCCCGAGCCCTTCTTCTGAGCCTCGGGTATGGGGACCAGCCGGCCCTTGTTCTGGTCGTAGCGCAAGGTGAACCGGCCCTTTTCGATCTCCGGGAAGTCGTCCGCCACCCACTCGAAGATCTTCGACTCGCTCATCTCCTCTTCGAGTATCTTCGAGTGCCCGCTATACCGGAATTCAGTACCAGCCGGATACACCTTCTGAGAGCCGGTCTGCTTCGCGGTCTCTTGCCGCTTCTTTTTCTCGGCCTCCTCGGCCTCCTTCTTTTTCTGCTCCTCGCTCTTCATACCCTCCATCTCGTCTGAGCCGAACAGTGTAGAGGGCGAGGTGGTTCCAGCCGGAGGGTCCTGGGACTCTTCCTGAGTCTGCTGCGAGCCTTGCTCAGAGTTCTGCTGCTCGGGCTCCCGGCGGTTCTGCTCGCGCTGATCCTGGTCTTGCTGCTCCTGATGCTGGCCGGCGGTGTTCTGCTGGTCCTGATTCTGCTCGTGGTTTTGCTCCTGGTCGTGCTGTTCCTGGTTTTGCTGTTGGTGCTGCTCTTGGTTGTGCTCGCTATGCTCGCTCATCTCTACGCTCCTCTCTGTTGGTCGTGCAGTCCCTGTACGGTCATCTCCGTGGGGATCAGGTACTCCTCGGGCAAGCCCTCGCTTTCAAGGTGCTCCAAAAACTCGCGGTAGCCCTTCTGGGGACCGTTATGAGAGAAGCCCCGGCCGTACAAGTCCATGTTGTTCGGCAGCTCCAAAAATGCCCTCACAGCCTTGCTCGGCACCTCCTTTAGAGACATCTGAATGCGGTCCATCGTCGGCCAGCAGACTCCCTCTAGCGCGCCCCGGTATGCGTGGTAGACATTCGATGCCGGGTAACGGTAGAGGGGGGTGTCCGGTCCTGGCGGTGTCCAGCGTTTCGTCGCAGAGCTCTCGCCTTCGGAGCCCTCTTGCTCCTGCGGGCCTTCATCGTTAGAGAGGCCCGCAGGAGAAGCCTCGCTCTCCTCTAACTGTCCCATCCTCGGGTAGCCTCTTTCGGGGGAGCACAGCGTCAGCGAGAACCGCGAGACCGTCCGGCTGGCCTCCTCGTACACGATGCTCCAGACGAGGTAGGGGAGAAGCACCTCGAAGGTGACCGTATAGCCTTCTCTATTGCTCTCCAGGCAGAACAGGTAGGTGTCCGGCTCGGTGTATCCGGTAACCGTGTAGGAGCGGCCCGCCGGAGACTCGTTCACGTCTACGAGCAGCGTGTTATCCGGCACGACGGGTAGCTTAGTGGTCCTGGTACTCTCGTCGGAGAGCGACTCGACCACCGAGGAGTCGTCGAGGGCTCCGAGGAGATCAGGGTAGGTTATGGACTTGCTCGCCACGACTCCGTGCGAGTTGGTGAACTGCACCATCGGCAGCCTGTCGTCGCGGATCAGTACGACCACACTTCCGGGCAGCTCGCCACCAGAGGCGCGCCGGATCTCGGTAGCCAGCCCGTCCTTCAAAAGGGCGAGCTCGTTCTCGGGGGCGTCCATCAACGTATCCTTTCGTCTAATTCGTCAAGGGATTCACGTCTCACCTCGCGTTTCATGACGCTCCAGGCGGCCAGGAAGCGGGCGAAGAGCACGTCCTGGAACATCGAGCGCAGGTCGAAATACTCGAAGCCTATGAGAAGGATCACCGCGCTCCGGGGCGGGTCGGCCTGCCGGAGCATCCGGTCGGCGGCCGTACCGGTCTTCCAGTGATAAAGCCTCACCGTCTCGCCTTCGCCGCATCCGGCAAGCATGCAGCGGGTGAACCGCTCGACCCCCTCGGGGTCCCCATTTATCTCTACGCCGATAACGTCCTCGAAGTCGCCGGTAGGCTCGCCCTTTACGCGGTAGCCCAGAGAGCCGAGCCTGCCGGTGCCGATGCTCGCCACGCCCTCGCCGGGGTATTCATGGCGGCGTTGCGTGCCTCCGTTACCTCTGGTACGGGACTGTTCGATGTGCTCCCCTATAGAGCGCGGGGAGACGGGGGCTATGGTCTCCGCCTCTACGGGGCCTCCATCGAGGGCCGCGATGTCCGAGAGGATCTCGTCTTCTTCCATGGCGACGGCGGCGTGGTAGACGGCGACACCGAGCCGGTCTTCACCCGGTTCCTGGTCATGGGACCCGAACAGGGTGTGGACCACGGCCTTTAACTGGGAGTCGAACACTTCCATGAGGTCGCCACCCATGTAGGTCGGGTCTCCGTAGCCCCAGCCCGTCTCGTCGAAGCGGGCGCGCTCTGCGCTGCCGTCTGGTCCGACCACACGCAGGAAGTCCCTGGCGTAGCGGATGTCCTGGAGGCCGTCGAAGAGGTTGTGGTGCTCCTCCTCGCCCATCAAGAGCGGCTGCTGCTCGCGCAAGCGCCTCACTTGCCTCAAGGTAGTCACCTCCTGTGTGTTCCTCTGTATTTCTCTGTATGGATCTGGTGTGCGGTTGGTTAGATGAGCTAGGTAAGCTAGATAAACTCCGGAGCCACGGATCGCCCTATCGCTGCTGGAGCCTTCGATAGCGCGCTCCGGGCTACGGATGGTCCCTCGTTGCCGAGCTCGGTGAGTGCCAGCCTAAGCTCCGGGCATAGTCCTTCCTGGCGGTCCTCCCCTACGTTAGCCATGTAGTAGTCGTCGGCGTAGGTGTATGCCGCCTCCAGAAGATCCTCGGCGGCTCGTAGCGCCTCGTCTGTAATGGCGGCGAGCTGCTCCGATACCTCGGCCTCCTCACCGACTCCGGGTGTGGCCCGGCCAAAGCTGGCGTCCGGGGGTCCTGCGAGCCCCATGATGAGGTCCACCCCGGCCAGATACCGGGCGAGTCTCTCGTGGTCGAGCCCGGGCATTGACTCAAGCCGCTCCATGAAAGCGGTGAAATCCACGGTCAGCCGCCGGGCGGGGGAGAGGGGACCGTCAACCACCCGCCTCAAACACGTGTTTGAAGAAGGTGACGTGCTTGGTATCGGTTCTGCCTCTCCGGAAATCTCTTGCGACGTCTGCATGCTCACCTCCCTTGCTTACTCTCTTGATCAAGGTCTCGGGTAGCGTCCGGGCGCTGTCGGTCTTTACCGAGCGCTCGGACGACCCGGACGCTCTAGGCCGCACTATCGTGGGTGAGAGCCGTAAGTTTCCTGGCGTCCACACGTTCCAGCACCCTGTCACCGCGCTTTATGAGCACCTCTGCTTCGGGATGCTTTAGAGCGTGATCGGCGGCTATCCGCGAAGCTTGCTTTACGCTGCCGCGCACCAGCCCGACGAGGCTGTCCGGCTCGTTTTTCTCTCCCTCGACGAGGACCTTTATCGTGTTCCTGCTGGATATCTTGATGATCCGCTCCTAGTCCTCGTCCGTGCGCATCAGCGTAAGGACCGGGTCTTCGTCGTCTCCCGGTCCGATCACGGCCTTCACCTCGTACAGTTTCTTGTCTCCTACGGGCATGTGAAGCGTGTAGGCGAGTGCCGGCAGGCCGCTCTTGTGCGCGGCGAGGTGGCCGGTAACTAGCACGTCCCACAGCCGCCCCTTGTGAGATTCCCCGCCATCAAGTAGAGGGCTAGATAGGTCCGAGATGTCGGCGTCGAGGGCGGCGGTGATCGCGGTGTCCACCTTGAAACCGGCTTCTCTCGCGGTGCCGGTGACGTCGACGAGCACGCCGTCTTGCTTCGCCTCTTCGCGGGTGTAGACGTGGATCGGATCCCCGAAAAACTCGCTCACTCCATTCATTCGATTCGCCTGCATACCTGCCTCCTCCATATAGACTCTCTCGAGGGCTTCGGTAAGCCTGCGGCTGAACCTCCGCGCCTCGTCCGGGTGCTCGAAACGGGCCGCGGGGCTGCGCTCCATGCCCGGTACCTGTGCCGCTACCAGCGCGCGGCCGCCGATCAACGGCGCTTCGGTAATGGCGACTATCTCCGATAGCTCACACTCGCCGTCGCCAAGGCGATCGAAGGTGTAGAGGCGGACCGGACTGATCCTGGCCCTCAGTTCCGAGTCGTCCTTACCGCCATAGAAGTACTGCTCTTGTCTATGCCCGCGGATCATGGGCCTCCCCTTGAGACGTCTTCTCCCGGCGAGGATCTCGTGAACAGGCCGTCCTGGGCCGGGGCGAACACTTCATCCGGCTGGCAGTGGGTCTGCCGTCCCGTGGATAGCGGCTTGTCCAGGATCACGGTGTAGTTGCCCGAGCTGAAGGCACGTTTTACGTAGCCGTCGCGGACGATGCCGCACTTCATCCGTACCTGGATCCGCTCGCCTTTCTCGAAATGCCCGCGGCCATTCACGGCTTCCTCTTGGCTGGAGTTCCGTACACGAATATGCTCGCCTCTCCAACGCCTTCGCAGCGAGAGCAGGTAACGGTCTCCGGACGGTCGTGAGGGCCGTTGCCACACTCGGTCGTGATCCCGGCGCCGCCGCAGCCGGTGCAGTAGCGCATCTCGTAGCCGGGGGACCGGGACTGGGTTGCCTTAGCCATCTTCTACGCCACCTCCCCTAGTCCATGCTTTGGGACGCACACCCCGCACAGGTAGTCGTCGGCGTAGAAGGTAAGGTGTCCCTCCCCGGCCTCCTTCAGGTGGCGGGTGAGGTATCGGCCCTTGCACGCGGCGCACTCGGCGCTCCTTGCCTTCCAAAGCCGGGCGGCGAAGTAATGTTTGCAAAAGAAGGTCTCGTTGCCCTCCTCGTCCTTCTCATGGTGCTTGGCGTAGTCGGGGCACGAGCAGCATTCCTCGCCCTCTTTCATGTAGACGAGGTAGATGCCCTTGCCGGACTGGGAGGGTACGAGGTAGGTGTGGGGCGCGCTGCGCCGGATCTTTTCGGCGTACCTCTTGTAGAGGGCGATTCCGCGCTTGCAGCGGAAGTTCGCCGTGCTCACGGTGTTCGTCTCCGGGCGGCGCGATGCTCGCTCAGAGTCCCGGGTGTCCGCCGTCCGGGATTCGGTGTTGCCGGCGGCCGGGTTTTCGGTTATATTCGCAGTCACCACTCTTCCCTTTTCTATAGTGGTAAGAAAGCCCCGGAGGCTCTATCTTCGGGGCTTTCGTTCGTGTGGGGTTCTTAGTGCGTGCTCCTAGGACGTGCGGCGTCTCCCGGTTACATACTTCCGGGAATAGTCCTTTAGCATCTTCACGGGCTTATAGCGGGCTCTGCCCTCGAGCAGACCGTAAGCCTTCACCAACTTGCCTTCCTCGGCGTCGATCCATGATAGGACCGACTCGGCATGTTCGACGCTCTCGCCGTAAAGTGCGGCGTCCACCTCCAGAGGCGGCATATTGTGGGCCTCGGCAAGCCTGTATGCTTCGGCCTCGTCGACAACGTGGGTAGCCTGCGAGGCCGTCTGTTCGGCGCTCAAGTCTCCTCCTTACGGGTTGCCTTCGATAATCGGAAATACTCAGAGACGATCGGAAGATCGGAGCAGGCCTCGGTGGGACTGCTCACCTCTGGGGGCAGTCCCACCGGGGACGCTGTTCAGAGGGAATCAGAGGGAACGCCGGAGACCTCATCACCAATTATCCGGCGTATAGTAAGAGTCCGGATGACGAGCAATCGCTAAGGAGGAAGCTCTGAAAGCCAACACACTGGGACGAAGTGCCTTCGCAGTAGCGCTCAGCGGTATCGTAACGCCTGTCGCCTAATCGGTACGCGATAGAGAGAATGGTACGGTTCAGCTTCGATCGCTTGAGCGCGGGTGACTATGAGACCCTGCTAAAAGCTTGCGCTCCTAATGTAGAGCATGTCTTCCCTGGAGAGCACCCACTAGGAGGTACCCGCAACACCAAAGAGGGGCTTGGGCGTTGGTTTGAGCGTCTGTACAGACTGTTTCCAGGACTGGACTTCGAGGTTCAGAGGGTGCTGGTACGCGGCGGACCGTGGCAGACGGTGGCGACGGTTGAGTGGGTGGATCGGGCACGTCCAGCCGATGGGAGCCCCTATGAGAACGAAGGTATGCACGTCCTACGCTTTTCATGGGGCCGGGTGGTCGGCATCCGCGCTTACCTCGATACGCAAAAGGTTGGGGAGCTCTGCGAGCGCCTCGCCAGAGAAGGTGTCGAAGAGGCCTCCGCGCCGCCAATCATTACATAGCGTTACATAAATGGGAATAACCAGAAGAGATGGTAACAGACTCTCCATAACTGGCGCTCCCGCTATACGCCGGGCATCTAATGATGAGGTCTGAACGCCGGGCGGAAATCGTTTATCTATTCACCACTACCTACTCTCGTAGGTCAGGGTGACCCGCGCTGGTCCGGACTCGTAATCGGTGAGCAGAAACGAGGCGTACCCATCGCCGGTCTGTACGTTGCGCACATCCTTAAAGGTAGTGCCTGGGTCGCCCACGAGTTCGATCATGGATACGATCAGTTCCCCGAGCACCAGGCCCTCGGGATGGTCCCTCAGAGTCTCCCTGAGCTCCATGAGGTCTTCTATATTCTGCATCTCCGAGCCCGGTACCTTGTTGCCTTTCGGGTCGATCCAGTAGCCACTCTTCTTTGGCTCCTCTGGTTGTTCTGTCATGTTGCTCTCCTTCATGGCCGTCGCATGCCGGAGACTTCTCAGACTCCGGCTTCGGGGTCCGTCCCGGCCTTTCGTACCGTGTTAGCCCTATCGGCTTCGGCCAGCCACTCCAGGTACTCCCAGATCCGGTCGGCGCGAGCCAGCCTGCTCTCGGCGTCATTGGCCTCTATGAACCTCTCAACGTACTCCGGCATCCTGTCCGCTACCGGTATGCGGTGGCTGGGTCCGAGTCGGTCCAGGACCACGAGCGCCGATCTCTCATCTGCCTCCAGCCGCTTGCGGAGCGAGCGTAGCCCGGCCTCGTGCGTAGCCGTTTCACCCGGCATCCTGGCCGGGTCTATGCCGAGGATGTCGGCGAGCCTTCTCAGGGCGATCTCCGCGCCCTCGGCGGTGCTGATCTCTTCCTGCTCGTCACGGTCGCCGCCGTCGGGATGGGTCACCCCTTCCCAGTAGAGCCGCTCGGCTCTCCAGTAGACAAGCCCTTCACTGAGCAGCGGGGCAAGGACACGGTTCGCCGCGAGCGTGAACAGCGTTCCTAGCCCGCGTGGCACGTGCTCCAGCATCGCTCGGGATGGTGAGCTTACTGAGTTCAGTGGAGTCATTTGTAGCCTTCCTTTCTCTTGTGCGCGGTGGTGTGGACGGGCATTGATCCGGGCCGGAGCCTGCTAGCCAGGCCCGCCTCCCGGTGCTCTGGAGGCGGGCCTGGGAAGTGTCGTGTTAGAAGACCTTAGAACAGCGCCGGCTGCTCGTAGGAGTGGGGGTTCTCTATGTGCCCGGCGTGTGAGAACCCGACCAGCTCGGGAGTTCGCCGTTTTCTCTCGGGCTCCGGTGTCTCCGTAGTCCCCGGGGTCGCGGATGGTTGAGGAGCGAGTGGGGCTATAGCCCGCCACGCGGCCTCGACGTCCTCTTCTGCCACGGTCTCTCCCTCTGGATCGGCCTCGCCGTCCTCGCCGAGAGCCCGGATGCCGCGCTCTTGCATCTCCTTTAGGACCTTCGACCAGTCCGTGGCCTGCTCGGGCTGGACCTGGAGCTCGCCGTCGAACGCGAGGTCCGAGGCTGCCCCTTTGTTCGACAGGAGCTCGTACTTACGCTCGGCAAGAGACCCTTTCGGGATCACCGAGTACACCGAGACCGGCTTTTTCGAGGTCAGCCGGTGTACGCGGGCTATGAACTGGTCCATCACCGAGAAGGAGTAGGGAAGGCCGTGGACTATGACGGTCGAGGATACGTCGAGGTTGTGGCCGAGCTTGACGGCCGCCACGCCGGCGCACAACACCTGGGCGTCGCCCTCTACGAACTGCTCGATCTCACGGCTACGCTTACGGGGGTTCTTGGTCGAGATCGCGCCGTTTGCGGCTTCCTCGGTGATATGTACGGCCTTTATACCCTTCTCCTGCAAGCGGTCGGCGATCCACTTGCCGGTCATGATCAGGTCTGAGCCCACAAGCACCTTCTCGCCGCGCTCGACGTGCTCCATTACTAGCTCGAGGACCTTCAGGGTGGCCGGGGTAAAGTTCGAGAGCTCACCGAGCTCCTCTCGCGCCTCGGGCCACTCTCTGGAGGGTTCGTCCGAAGCCGGAAGTGTGGCCGCGGTCTCGAGGCGCCAGAGCTGGCCGAGAGCGGCGGCCCACTTATCCACCAGGCCCTTCTCGACCATCGGATGATTCGGGAACTTCCACTCGAAGTAAGAACCGAACCGGGAGAGCCAGAACCGATTAGCCCGCTTCTGGGCCGCGCCCATCGGCACCCTGACGGGATGGTAGGTCCGCTCGACCAGGGGCTCGCCGGTCTGCTCCTTGCGGCACCGGCTTATGGCGGGCTGTGCCAGGCGCCAGAACTGGGAGACGTTGGCAACCTGGGGCAGTATCTTGCGCCGCTTGCGCTGGTTCGCCTCGCCGTCTTCGGCGCGGCCCATCATGTGCTCGGTGACGCAGAAGTCGTCCTCGAACTTTGCCTTACCGCCGTGGTAGTCGTACGGGAATGCAGGGGTTGCATTACCGAGGCATATGTAGAGCCCCCAAAATGCGTCGGCCAGAAAGTTTGATAGCGGGGTGCCGGTTGCGCCATAGATGTGGGGGCCACGAGCCAGAGCGCGCAGTGACTTGCTCCTCAGCGAGTCGTCGCCGCGGACCTCGGAGATCTCGTCTATGCACCTGACACCCTGCTTGAAGGCGGTCGTCAGGTGAGTGTAGGCAGCCTTCCGATAGACGGAGCGGTGGACGTAGCCGCAGCCGGGGTTATAGCCGTAGCTGTCACCCCTGCACACCTCACCGTCCCAGCCGGAATCCGTGTCCGCGCCGCAAGAGGGGCAAGCGTCGGCGGTCGTCGCGGTGTTCGCTCCACCAAGGAGCCCCGGGATGGTAGTAGGACTGCCCTTGGAGAGCTTGTAGCGGTACAGGCGGCCCCCCAGGGCCGCCCGGTGGTCCACGTACTCCTCCGGGAGTACCTCCTTCTTGCGGCCCACGATTGACAGGCATTCGTAGTAGGTTATGAACCAGCCCTCCTCGCCGGCCTCCATCCGCTTCGCCACTTCGCGGGCCTTGGCCGGGGTGCGGATCTCCTCTAGCTCGCCCCCGGCATACCGCTCGGCGTCGGCCTTGTAGCGGGCCAGGACGTTCTCCCGCACCTCTTCCGGGGTGTGGACCCTGGAGCCGAAGAACTTCTTGTACTCCCGGCCCCACTGCCTGAGAAGATCCTGCGGGGCGACAAAGAGCACCTGGTTCTTCGCGCCGAGCCTGACCGTGGCCTCGGCGAGCACCATGAGCTGCAAGGACTTTCCGAGTCCCTGCTCATGTGCCAGGACTCCCCGGCGCTTGGTGAGTAGCCGGGAGAGGTGGTCTATCTGGAACTCTTTGAGCGTGAAGCCGTTCTCGTCGGCTATCTCTTCGAGTAGGCGGCGGTACTCACCGACCTCCTCGGGGAACTTCTCGGCGACCGAGCCGGGGTCGGGGATCTCGAAGTGCTCGATGAGGTAGGCGATGTTCTCCGGCCCCTCGTCGAAGGACTGCTGCTCTGAGCCCCTGCCGATCTTCACCTCCAGAAGCCGACGCTCGGTCTGGAACTGCCTGAGCTCCGGCACGCCGTCCTTGTCCTCGACCACACGGCTCTCGGTCTGCTGGTCGATCTTGGAGTTGGTGGAGAGCGCGTAGTTCTCGCCGGCCTCGAAGCCGCGCTCGGGGTCGGTCTTCTTGCAGCGGATGAAGTCGAGGTCGGTAAGCCAGCCAAGGCGCATCTGGGGCTTTAAGGTGAAAAGCGGCGTGGAGACCTTTTCAGCCTCGGCGAGCGCCTTATCCGCGGCCTCTTCCAGAGCCGGGTCCAGGGTAAGCGCCTCCTCGTCCCGTAGCTCGCGCAGTTGGCGGAGGGTCCTCGGGTTCTGGCCGAAGTAGGAGACGTGCTGGCCTCCGAGGAGCTCGATCTCGCGCACGGTGCGCGAGCCTTTCGTGTTCGCCAGGGCGAGCTTTGAGAACGCCGAGATGCCAACCGAGACCTTCGAGCCCTTCAGGGTAAGGTCGTAACGGTTGGCACGGGCTTTGCTCCGTGCCGTTTTCTCCCGGCTCTGGTACTCGCGGCGCACCGCCCTAAAGCCGGACGCAAGCGCCTCCTCATTCGGGGAGTAGGGCATGACGTGCGGTGTGTGCCGCCGGCGCGCGGCCACGACCTCTTCGGCTAGCTCCGGCAGCTCCTCACGTCGGGCCGAGAGCCGCGCCGGCCTCTCGCCGGGGGCGCGGTTAGTGTTGGCCGGGCTCACGTAGAAGGCGATGGAGGAGGGAAGCTGCACTCCCTCAAACAGCGGGCCTTCGACATCGACCACGGCGTAGACGCCCGCCGCCACCTCGCGGGAGAGGACAGCTGTTGCGAGCCGGTCGGTGCCGCAGACCATCGCCCCCTGCCCGAAACGCTCCATCAGGTCCAGCGACCACAGAAAGGCGAGCACGGTGGAGTTGATGTTCGACTTGCTCTTGCCAGCGTCGCGCCAGTCCAGTCCAAAGGGCGGGTTCAGAGCGAGTGCCGGGAAGCGGGTGCCACCTGCCCGGAGCATGGGCACGACCTTCTGGGAGTCGCCTTGGATCGCGGTGTACGGATACTCGGGAGCGCCAGCATGGTCGCCGTCTATCTCTATGCCGTAGCGGGCCGCTTCGTTAAAGGCGGCCAAAAGAGAGCCGGATCCGGCCGTGGGATCGAGCACGGGAGTCCTCTCGCCAAGGACCTCGGCTATTAGCCGTGAGGCCTGTATCGGCGCAAAATACTGCTGAAGACCTATGAAGGCGGCCTTGTTGCCGCGGGCATTGGTGAGCACCCGGCGGCTCGAAGAGAGCGCCTCATCGGTGGCCGCGCCGCCGCGCAGCTTCCCGCGCTTGGCGTCGCTACGGCTAGCGGTTCTTGACTGTGGCACGGGTGTACCAACCTCATCTCCGTCCTCGTCCGGGATAGCCGGAGCATCGAGGATCGGGGGCGTGGTCAGGGTCCCGGTCGCCGGGGTGGACGTTCTACTGAGGTGATCCACGGCCACGACACCTCCTTCTATGGTTCGGTTTGATAACTCCCTATACACGCAGAGCCGCCTCGTGCGGCCCGCATCCATTCGGGGCCGCACGAGGCGTCCGGGCGAGAGGCGGTTGGGGACCGCCAGGGTAGTTAGAACAGCATCCGGGCTATCTTGGCCTCGGTGAAGCCGATAGGTATCGTCTTGCCGGTGTCGGCCGCTACTCCGGCTTCTTCGAGAGCGGCCATCATCCCCTCGCCCTCGCTGTAATCCTTGATAAGCACGGCGCCTATACCTAGCTGGGGATTTGCCTCGGGGACGTTCACGGTAGCCGTTGCAACCGGTTTATCGTCGCGGATGTCCGTAAGGTAGATGGCCGTAGCCCCGCCTTCGGGATAGCGGTCGCGGTAGGCGTTGCAGGTGTAGCCGCCAAAGCTGACGGTAACGGGTAGCTTCTCGGGCATGCTTGTCTCCTCTGTAGGGTGCTGCATGGACGGTTCCTACGATTGTGGAAGCACCGGTGGGCAAGTTGTGAAAGCCGGTAGGCGGTCCGCATCTTTTGCGGGACCGCCTGCCGGCTCTCGGAGGAGCGGGGTTCTCTAGGTTCTCTAGGCGGCTACCGAGCTCTCTCCGGAGTCCGGGATTTCGGCCGCTTCGTGAACTCCGTAGTCGAGGACCTTGCCGACCACCTCGTGGATTCGACCTATAACGCCCTGCAGAGTCTTCGGATCCTCGGCGTGACGGGCGATGTACGGGAAGCTAAACGCCTCCGTGTCTATGCCGAAGTGCCCGCAGATCGCGTAGGAGGCGCCTTCGGCCTCGGTCTCCTTGGTTCCCGTGTCCTCGGTAAGGCTGACGTGCAGCGGGTGCAGGAAGTAGTGGCAGAGCTCGTGAGCCAGGGTGGTAGCCTTACTCACCTCCGGTATGGCACTGGAGATCACGATCCGCCCGCTCCTCGGGTCGTGATAGCCGTAGTGTCCGGGTCCGAGCTCAGCCTCGGTAACGGGTACGCCCTCGGCCTCGCAGACGCGAGAGAGCGCCGAGTACAGGCGTTCGGCGGAGCTTGCGTCAGCCTCTACCCTCCCGGTCATTGGCGGCGCAGGTAGAGGTTCTCCTTCAGTCGATTCGTAGGCGAAGACGTTGGCGTCGCGGAATCCGACCATTTTCTTGACCATCTCGCCGGTCTCCTCATCCTCTACCTTGCGGAGTACCGGGGCAAGGACCTTGATCGCTTTCTCGCCCTTTTTGACCTGCCGGCCGTGCTCCTGCCACTTCCGGTACCCGGCCACCATCGTCGCGTCGGGGCGCTGGAGGAAGATAAGCATGGTGTTGTTCGGTGAATACTTCCGAAATGACCGGGTGAACGAGAGGTATCGCTTGAATTCCTCGCTCGTGGTGATCCGGGTGATGCCCTCTTTGAGGAGCTCCATCGCCTTCGAGGTCTTCTCGGTACCGGCTGTACCCTTTGTCTCAGTGCCTCGGATCGCATCGGCACGCTTTCGGGCACGGGGCTCCGCGGTCTGCATGTCGCATCCTTTCTAGAGGGTATATAAGGGTTTTTAAGGATTGATGTACAGGAGAGGTAGACCGGCTCCGGAAGGTGGGGAAAGGAAGGGAAAGGAGAAAGGAGCCCGGAGCCGGTCAGCCCTCTCGACCCCTGGCGAGGGCTGACCGGGCCGGGTATACAAGGAGAGATGGTAATGCAGTTCTAGAGGTTCTAGAGGTCCGCCTGGTCGAAGTCGGGCTCCGGCGGGTCCTCCAGTAGCTCGTCGCGGTACTCACCGCGAGCGGTCTGGACGCTGATGTGGTGCGAGATCGACCGGTGTGCCCTGCTCGCCCGCTTGCGCGCGGCGACCTCCCGGTAATAAAGGTGCTCGAGCTCCACCGCCACCCGGGAGAGCTTATCCGCATGATCCATCACGGAGCGCCCGTGCTCGAAGTACTCGGGATCGTCGTAGGTCAGCGGATACTGGGCGAGCCAGGAGGCGTTTGAGGCGCAGCCCTGTACCGTGAGCTCGGCGTCGTGCATCCTGTCCTCCAGCCTGCGGGCCTTGCGGCATGTCTCGAATCCTTCGGAACCTTCGAAGCAGCCGCAGCCGTAGAGTCGTACCGTATCGCTCATCACTACCTCCTTTCCCGAGATCTTTCTGCCTCTTTGTTATCGAGCTCTGGCGTGAGTTCTTGCATGATGATCTCCTTGGTTTCTCGTTATCAGGCCGCCTCACACAGACCTGGCTCTGCCCCGGCCTGCTCCGGGCTCTGATGTCGTGGAGCTTCCTCCGCTGCCTCCTCGGACGGCTCGCCAGCGCTGGCCAGCTGTCCCCGGACGGCGGGTTCGGAGTAGAAGGCGAGTACGAGGCTCTTGGCGTCTGCCTCATAAGAGGCGTTGACTGGTCTCCAGCCCCCGGTACCGGTGCTCACGAACCGCTTCAAGCACCACGTGGTCTGACTTACCTCACCGGCTGCAGAGCGGACACCGATAACCACCCTGGTAGTGGGTGAGTCGGCCGCGCTCGCGTAACCCTGGCCGCATAGACCTTCATTAGCGCGGTAACGGCGCTCGGCAAGCTTCAAGCTACACACCGGATTGCCTTCGTCGTCTTCCCTTACGGTAGCTCCGAGCATCCTAAGCAGGTTCCGCCTGCCGAGCAGCCATCTCACCCAGAAACGACTTAGGAGACGCTGTAGAGCGAGCACGCTGCTTTCGGCCCGGCCTATCACGCCCCGCTGCTCGGTAACTTTTTTTCGGGCTTGGTTCAAGAACACCCGCGCCAGCCAGGCGAAGAGTAGGGCGATCAGGGAGCGGAGCAGCTCCGTAGCGGCGGCCTTCAGGCGCGCTCGGGCACGGGCGGTGGTCTTTGCGAGGTGGTCCACCTCCGAAGGGTCTTCGAGGGCCACTCTCATGGCTAGCTCTGTAGCCTCTTCCTCGTCTCTGAACTCGCGCCGGGAGGAGGCTACGAGGTCCCTGGGGTCCGGCTCTACCTTCGGGTTGTAGATGGTGATCTTGGTCTGATTGGCGGGCACCGCACTCTCCTCCGGGTAGCCTTCTGCTGCTTGCACCCCTGAAAGCAGCAGAAGGCGGCATATCTTACGTAGGCTGGCCTGGTGGAGATCAGCTACTCTCTTACGTGACTTTATGTAACTGTATGCAGCTGTATGCAACTAGCTAGCCTGCCCGGGTACGCTCGCCTCTATCTTCAGCGGTGATTCTGCCGGCATTGGTGGAAGGCTTTGAGACTTCGAGCCCGGCGCCCGAGTCCACCCTGGCGGGGGCTGTCTGGCGCGTATCGGGTAGCAGCCGGCCGAGCTCGTCTATCCGCTCGACCACGAATGAGAAGCCGCGCCTCTCATCCTGCTCGACGACTCCTTCGAGGAGAAAAGAGGCGGCACCGTAGAGATTGTGACCGTACCTCTGGTAGGTATCACTGAATATGGTGGCCTGCAAGAGCCCCGTCTCGTCTTCTATAAGCAGGAAGTAGACGGGCTTGCCGCTCTTGGTGGGCGGGCTCTGTAGACACTCCAAGATCCCGGCGGCCCGGACGCGGGAGCCGTGGGGCATCTCCCGTACCTTCCTCGCCGGCGTTACCCGGAGCTCCTTCAGAGCCTGGCGGTACCTTCGTAGAGGGTGTTCCACGACGTCCAGCGAGAGTACCTCGCGCTGCATCCTCGCCTCCTCGCTGGGCGGGAATGGTAGGCTCGCTATTCGTCCGGCACCCGGACGTTCGTACCACCAGCCATCTTCCACGGAGCTTCCGAGCCCGGTGATCACGGCTGCGGATAGCTCTCTCTGATTATCTCCGCACCGTTTCCTGGGGAGTCTTTCAGCTTCCTCAAGAAGCTCCCTGCGGCCGCCAGTCTTCTCACGACTCAGCGCGTCGAGGAAGCCGCCTCTTATAAGGTTCGCCAGCGCCCGGCTGTCTACCGGGGTGCGATGGTAGAGATCGGCTGCTGAGGAGAAAGGGCGCTCCTCCCGCTCCGCGAGTATCCCGTCGATACTCCGCTGTGAGAGCCCCTTGCAGTAGGAGAGCCCGACGCGAACGGCGGTTCCGTTTTCCGCAGAGTGCTCCACGGTACACCCCTCCCCGGATAGATGTATGTCGGGCGGGAGTATGGAGATCTCTATCCTCCGGGCCTCGTTGAGGAGCACCCTCGGGGAGTAGAATCCCATGGGCTGTGAATTGAGAAGTGCCGTGAAGTAGGGGGCGGGATACTCGCACCGCATGTAGGCCGAGGCGTAGGAGAGCTCGGCGAAGGAGGCGGCATGGGCGGCCGAGAAGCCGTAGGCGGCGAAGCCAATCATCCAGTCCACTATCTCCCGGGCCGTCTCTTCCGGAACGCCTCTGGATATAGTCCTCTCCAGGAACTCCCGCTTTATCCCGTCCATCGCTCCTGTACCCCGATCCTTGGTCATGGCCCGGCGAATCCCGTCGGCTTCGGCGAGTGAGAAGTGGGCGACCCGGTTTGCAACCTCGAGGATCTGCTCCTGGTATATAAGGACCCCGTAGGTCGGGCGCAGGACCTCGTCGAGCTCCGGGAGTGGGACGGAGTACGGTTCCTGACCGTTACGCCGGCGCACGTAGGGGGTGACGAGGTCGCCTCTAACCGGGCCGGGCCGGAACAGGGAGATCGAGGCCGTGATGTCCGAGAGCCGACGCGGCTTGAGCCTCCTTGAAAGCGCCATCTGGCCCGGCGACTCCAACTGGAACATCCCGGCATTCTCCCCGGTCCGGATCAGAGCGTAGGTCTCTTTGTCTCCGGATGGGGGAGAGAGGGGGTCTATCTCCTCGCCGGTGCGATCCGAGACCAGCGCCCCGCACTTCCTTAGAGCGGTGTGCATCTTGAGGCCGAGCACATCGAGCTTGGGCAGCCCGACGTACTCCAGGTCGTCCTTGTCGTACTGGACCCGGAGGAGGCCCTCCATCCCGGAATGCTCCATTGGTACTATCTCGGAGAGGTGCTGATGGTCGGTGCCGACTACGAGGCCTCCGAGATGTGTGCCGGGCTGATGGAGACGCCCCGCGAGCTTTTCGGCGAGCTCCAGGAGCAGCCCGTAGCGCCTCCGGTCCTGGAGGGCGTGCTCCCGCATCGCCGGGTTCTTCAGCGCGTGGCCCCAGGTGGAGGACTCGTCCTGGTTGATGGTCGTGTCCCTGTCGCGGATTCGCCTGGGTACTCCTCTGGCAAGAGCGTCTATCTCGGCCGGGGAGTAGCCGAGGGCTCTGGCCGCCGCTCGTACACCACCGCGAAGTGAGAAGGTCGCTGCCGTGGCCGCCACCCCGGCGCCGTACTGCGAGTAGCGGGAGATCAGCTCGTCGCGCACCTCGTCTCTCAATTCACTGCACATGTCCATGTCGATGTCCGGCGGGTCCTTCTTCCGCCCCTCATGCATGAAGCGCTCGAACAAGAGGCGGTGCTCGAAGGGGTCTGGCTGGGTGAGGCCCAGGCAGTACGCCACGAGCGAGTTCGCCCCTGATCCCCGGCCCGTTACCGGAGTACCCAACTCGCTCGCTATCTCCTTCGCTTCATGTGCGAAAAGAAAGTAGCTCGTAAAGCCGAGCTCTCCGATACAGGATAGCTCGCGCCTGAGACGCGCCTTCACCTCGGGACCGGGCTTGCCGTAGCGTTCTCGGGCACCGCGCAAGACCAGTGACAGCAGCCTCTCCCTGGGGGAGACCGCGCAACTTCCTTCCTCAGTAGCACGGTATGGGGGATAAGCCGGTACCAGTACCTCGCCTCCTAAAGAGACGGCTCCAGCGCAGTGTTCGGCCAGCAGGCCCGTGTTAGCCAGCGCCTCGGGGAGGTCTCCGAAAAGCCGCTCCATCTTCCAGGCGGGCTTGAGGTAGAGCTGGTCGGTGGGCCGGTGATCTGGACCGGGTAGAGACACGGTGTTGTAGGCGGCCCACATCGTCTCACTGAGCTTGTGATCCGCCGGCTCCAGGTAGGTGACCTCGTTGGCGGCCACCGTGGGTACGCCGCACTCGTCTGCGAGCCCCGAGATGCGCCGCAGCCCCTTCTTGGAATATCTGGTACGGTCGTCGGTTAGCTCCACGTAGAGGCTATCTTCTCCGAAGGCCTTCCCGAGCTCGTACAGGAGCCGCTTCGCTCCGGCCCATTTCCCTCGTTCCACGAGGCTTGCGATCAGCCCATAGGGTATGGCCCCGGTAAGGCATATAAGCCCCGGCGAACTTGCGGCTTCCTCCAGTAGCACCTCTAAAGGGCAGACCGGGAACCGCCTCTCCTTCGCCGAGGGATGCCCTCCAGCCGCACCATCCGCTCCGGGCCTGGTTCTGTAGCGGGTGATGAGCCTGCACAGTGCCGCGTAGCCCTCCATGGACTCGCAGAGGAGGACCACATGGCCGCGCACCCCGCGGGCTTCCACGGTGACCTCGGCCCCGACGATAGGGGAGAGGCCGTGCTCTTTACAGGCCGCCAGAAACTTCGGCACCCCGTACATCCCATCACGGTCCGTGAGTGCGAGATAGTCATAGCCCATGCCAGCCGCAGCCTCTGCGAGCTCGTCCGGGTAGGCAACGCCCTGGCCGTAGCTGTAGCCGCTCCTGACGTGGAGGTGGGCGCTGAAGTCGGGTAGAGACATCAGGCTGCCCGCACCTCCCGCTGGGGCTCCGCCCATACACACTCTCCGCCCCGGTCCAATTCGACCAGGCGCCAAACCGCGTCTACCCCTCCGTCGGGCTCCCACCAGCGGTCAACCTCCCGCCAGCGGGACATCACCCTTACAACCCTCCCGGCCCGTGCTCCAGACGGAGCTCCAGTTTGTCCAGGCGCGGGCGCGGCCTGCTCCGAGGCTCGCCACAGCCAGCTACTCCTGGCGAAGTGCTCCAGGATCTCCTTGCGGGACTCCAGTGAGTGGAACAGTGGCTCCGCATAGCCTTCCGGCCGCAAGGGGTAGCCGTGAATTTCCGAGACAGATGCCTCCACGGACGCTTCCAAAACTCTCCCTTCCTGGGAGCGGCCGGTAGCCCGGTTGAGCGGTTAAGGATCGTCGGGGGGATGAGAGCCAGGCTCTCCGCCGGTATAATGGACGGAGAGGCCAGGCGTCTCTATCCCGATCACACCCTCTCCGCGACCCGCAAGGTTGGCAGCCGGTAGGTCACGGAGAGACCGGGGTAGGGGCGCTCCTCTTTTTCCTCGTTTCTTCTCTTTTTCTACACTACACCAAATGCACGTTTGATGTCTAGGGCAGAGGAGGGTATAGTTCTCTGAAGATGGTCGAGGAGCTACACCCGTTGCACCCGAGGAGGTTAGAGATCCTCCGGTACGTCGCGCGCCGGCGCTCCGGAGGAGAGACGCCGCCTTCGGTGAAGGAGATAGCCGGAGCCGTAGGGCTCTCTAGCACGCAGACCGTCCACCATCATCTGGGGAAGCTAAAGGGCGAGGGATATATAGAGCGGGACGGGAGCTGGGCGAAGATGCTCCGGCTCACGGAGCGCGGCTGGCAGGCGGTGGGGGAGATGCCCCTGATGGGCCGGGCGGCCGCCGGGCGGGGGCTTGAGGCCATAGCCACCGACGAGGCGTACTCCCTGGCCGGGGAGCTCTTGCTCTCTGGTAGCGGTAGGCAACGTTACCTCTTGCGGATAGTGGGGGACTCGATGGTCGACGCCAAGATCTCTGACGGGGACCTCGTGGTAGTCGAGCAGGAAGAAGACCCGCCTGATGGGACGATAGTGGTTGCGCTGCTCGAAGGTGATGAGGTAACGGTAAAGCGACTGTACCGCAAGAACAGCCACGTACTCCTCGTTGCCGAGAGCCCCGAGCACGAGGATATAGAGGTGGGGTGGGGCGAGGTAGAGGTCCAGGGCCGGGTCGTGTACGTCATCCACGCCGCCCGGTAGGGGGAGTCGCCCGAGGCGCTCCTGCTGCTCTCGAGCCGCTTTGGGGCTTCTCCGTATGATACTTCTGCGTGCCCGAAGCGGTGACCAGGCCCGGAGCGGCAACTAAAGCTCATGGCCCGCGCGGCCGATTACCAGCAGGGGTGCGTACGCCTTTCACGAGCAGGGCGGCAAGGAGGCAAGGAGGTAGTCAGGGCATGGCAGGGAGAATAGGCCGGTGGTTCCACGAGGGCCGCGCCAGGGCACTGGTCTCCGGCGCGGTCCTGTGTGCGCTACTTACCCTAGCCGGGTGCTCGGGGGCCGGGAGCGGCGGCTCCACCACCGCTGCACAGACCTCCCCGGACAGCGTGTCCGGGACCGCGGAGGAGGCAGCGCAGACTACGAGCCGGGAGCCCACGGCCGCGCCCGCTGTCGCATCCGCCGGGCCGGAGACCACCAAAGCCCCGGATACCGAAGGGAGGGTCTCGTCAGCGGGGGGCGCTAGCGGGAAGCTCACCGTGACCTTCCTCGACGTCGGGCAAGGTAACTCCGCACTCCTGGAGCTACCGGGAGGGGAGAACGTCCTCGTAGATGGCGGCCCTACAGAGGCCGGCCCGCTCGTGGTACGGAGGCTCGGCGAGCTTGGCGTCCGAGAGCTCGACGCCGTAGTGCTCTCCCACGCGGACGAGGACCACGTGGGTGGACTGGCGGACGTCCTCGATGCGGTGCCGGTGGATACGGTGTACGACTCGGCCTACCCCCACGGCACGGGGGCCTACGAGGACTTCCTGGCAGCGGTCGAGGAGTCGGGGGCGCGGTACGTCGAGACCAGGGCTGGAGACGCGGTCAGGGAGGACTCTCCGGCTGAGCTCGAGTTCATCTATCCCGACGAGCTCGGGGAGGGGACCAATGAGAGCTCGCTGGTGCTCGACCTCACCTACGGAGATTTCGACGCCGTGTTCATGGGCGACGCCGAGGCAGAGCAGGAGGAGGAGCTCCTGGCCGCCGGGCGGGTGCCGGACGTGGAGATTTTGCAGGTAGGCCACCACGGCTCCTCCGACGCCACCTCTGAGGAGTTCCTACAGGCCGCCTCCCCCGAGGCCGCGGTTATACAGGTGGGGGCGGACAACTCCTACGGCCACCCGACGCCGGAGGTTCTTTCGCGGCTCAGGGAGTACGGCGCGAACGTTTACCGGACGGACCTGCGAGGCGAGGTCTCCTTCAGAAGCGACGGGTCGAGCTACAGGGCCGTAGGTACGGGACGCGGGAACAGGACCGCAGGGCCATCGGGGCAGAGTACCGGGTCCGGGAGCCGTCAGACGCAGGCTCCTGCCTCCGATCCGGCCACCGGAGAGTCCGGAGGTTCCGGCGGGGTTAGCGGCTCCGGCGCATCTACCGGCTCCAGTGAGTCCAGCAGCTCGACTGGCTCCAGCAGCCCCAACGAGTACAACTGTTCGGACTTCGAGACCTGGGATGAAGCCCAGGCCGTGCTCGAGCAGGAGCCCTCGGATCCCAACTACCTGGACGGTGAGGGGGATGGCATCGCCTGCGAGAGCCTGCCCGGAGCCCCGGAGCGGTAGGAAACATAGACGTGACGGGCTCAGAGGCCACCGCTACCATAGACCGCTTCGAGGGACCCGAGAAAGAGGTCGCCGTGCTCATAGAGGATACGGGGGGTACGGAAGGCTCCCGGCCGGGGACGGGCGTCAAGGTGGACGTGGACCGGTCGCTGCTACCGGAGGGAGCGGAGGAGGGGGACGTGATCCTGCTCTCCTGCTCCCTTGGAGAAGGCGACGAGGAGACCGTGCGCGTCGCCCTGAAAGACGCCTGTCTTGACCGGCAGGCCACCGACGCGCGCCAGAAGCGAGTCGAGGACCGGCTAGAGCGCCTCAAAGGCGGAGAACACAGAGAAGGCAGTAGAGGCGGGGAAGGCCGTGAGTGAGCGGGGGATGAAAGCCGCAAGGTTTCGAGGATAATTAGCCCATCATGTGCGGACGGTTCACACTCACCACCCCGACGGGAAGGCTGGTGGATCAGTTCGAGCTAACCGGAGAGCTGCCGGAGCTTACCCCAAGCTACAACATAGCACCGGCCCAGAAGATAGCCGCCGTGGCCGCCAACGCGGAAGGCGAAAGGCGGCTCGGGAAACTCCAGTGGGGACTGGTGCCGCGCTGGTCACGGGACCCGGAGATCGGTTCCCGCATGATAAACGCCCGGGCCGAGACGGTCGCGGAGAAGAACTCCTTCAAGTCCGCGTTCAAGAAGAGGCGGTGCCTTATCCCCGCCGACGGCTTCTACGAGTGGGCGAGGAACGAGGCAGGATCTGGCCCAAAGCAACCCTACTACATGCGTCTTGAGGACGGCACTCCCTACGCCTTCGCTGGATTGTGGGAGAGCTGGGAAAGCGAAGATGGCCGGAAGATCCATAGCACCACTATCATCACGACGGAGGCGAACGAGCTGATGAGCGGGATCCACCACAGGATGCCCGTCATCCTCGCCCCGGAGAGCTACGCCACGTGGCTCGATACCTCTATACAGGAGCCCGGAGAGCTCATGCCACTCCTCTCGCCGTACCCTTCGGAGCAGATGGAGGCCTACCCGGTGAGCACCCACATCAATAAGCCAGCCAACGATGACCCCGCGTGCGTAGAGCCGGTCGGTCCGGCGGAGCCTGCGGGCGAGCAGAGTCGCTAGGCTCGAACTGTCCGCCAGGGGCCACTACGAGCTGCCGGAGACGCTGGCCCGTCACGCATCGGCTAGCGGACCGTACGAGCCCAGTGAACTCGAAGAGATCTGCCGTCGGGCTGGGGCAGGACTCGGCGGGGAGGATGCAGCGCTCGGTGAGTTTCGCTCGGCGGCGGACATGGTGTCACTGTGGCGGGATCTGGACCTGCCGGCCTGGAAAGCTCCCTATGCGCTAAGAGCGGCGCGGCTAGGTTACCTCGCGGGCTTTGGCGATGCGCTGACGCGAGGCGGACTGGACGAAGGGACGGCTTCGAGGGCGGCCGCTGCCCGGTGGGGCGGGCGCTGGCAGGAGCGTCTGGGCGCGCTTAGGAAAAGAGAGGACTCTGTATAGATACCGGGGATTAGGTTTCCCGCGAACCACCACTACAGAGCAGTTTTCGTCTTCGACCTTCTCATCTCGTTTGTAGTGCTGGCAGTCTGTAATCGGCGTTTCCCCGCTATGCTACTTGCTGAATCATTCTTCCTCCAAAGGTGCGTTTACTAATTCTTGCCAGTAGGCGGGGATTACCGGCGTCCGGTAGTGACGGCTCGCAATAAGGCCAATTATATGCCAGCCATGTGCGAAGCAAGAGAGGGACTCAAACTCACGGCGCTCTCTATATAGGCTAATGATGTGAGCTCTGAGTTCATCGAGCGTCGGGGGTAGCTGGATTGGTGCCTGCGTGGTTCCGCTTGTGAAGCCGGCGTTATCTCGGTACAGGTGCTCTTCGGTGTCCTCAGTTGGGAACCATAGCTGCAGGGTTGTATTGCTAAACGTCCCATCTATAGATCCCTTGAAGGCTTCGTAGGAAGCGTCCATATCCAGAACCGCATGCCAATGCGCCAGCGTAGGTAGCAGGGTTGAGAGCTGCATCAGGTTCTCCTTGGACGGACCTTGGTCGACATGCATGGCAACGAGGTCATCGTAGGAGTCGGTGTAAATAGGAAAATGTTTACCCACGTTGTACGCGAGCAGAATCCGGCCGCAGGTGTTTTCGACCCAGTCTGCAGCGAACGAGTGGAGACCGACTTCATTGAGCGCGAGCAATCCCAATGCTACGTCGACAACATGACCATCGAATCGCGGCGTTGAGGCGGCAGGATTATTGTTGATCAGGGCGGCGAGGATCCGAGCGGTGCTCTGCGCATTGCCTTCAATGTTCGCTTGGTCCTGCTCGCTCGTAGAGGTAGCGGCGACGCGCTTCATTGCTATGGTCAGCACGCTAAAAATACTTATAGAATCGAAAGTGCGCAGGGGATACTCTAGTTCATCGTCCCACTGCCCGGAGAGGCCATCCGGTACTATGCACAATGGAGCGAGTTTGACGGCGTAAGCAAAAAGTACCTGAATGTAGGTACTGAAGATCCTCTCGAACTCTCCGCGTGTTGTCTCACAATTGAGAAGATCAAACTCGCGCATCCAATCCCAGGAAAGCAACACGGCACGCTCTGCGCAGAGTAACGCAGGTCGCAGGTTGTCCGCTTCCTCACACCAGTGGAAGACTATATTAAGGCTCAGGTTGAGTAGGCGTAGAGCGCGCTGTCGTTGCCGTATGGCCCCTGGTGCGCCCCCCGTCGGCAGGTCGCGTTCAAAGAGTGTGCCATGAAGTAGTGAGTAAAAGTGGTGGGGCTCCTCCTCGTTTTGATCGGCTAATGCGATAGTCTTGCGTATTTGCTTCTGTGCTGACTGGGGGAAGAGATACTCATCCAGGAAGTGCTCCTCGACGAGTGTGGCGAGTTTGTCAGCGCCCCAGAATTCGTACTCCCTGGCACCTGGTTCGGTGTGCCGCTCCTTATAGCCTCTCCAGTTGTCCTCTACGGCCTGCTCCATGTCCCCGCCGCCACAGAGCACTATCTTTTTGACCAACTCGCGGTGCTCTTCGTCGACGTGCTTCGGTATGTAAATCTCAAGGATCTCATCGAGCGAGGGGCGCACCGCTTGTGGTCCACTGCCATCCCAGTCACGGCGATTGATGTCCCCTTGTTTGATGGTGATAAGGAAGAGTTTCTTTGTACCATCCTCTGGATCGCATCCTATTCCGGCCACGTCCACGCCATACTGCCGCACGCCCACTTGTGCTTTGCTAATAGGCTCTATACCCATGGCGAACAAGAGGTCAGCCAGAAGAGCGTCGAGTTCCTTCGATTCCTTCAGCATGCTGAGATACTCGCGAATGACCAGCCTCACGTGCCGACACCTCCTTCCGCGTCTCCCGCATTGTTGGCGTCTTCATCTCCAGAGTTGCTATCTTCGTTGAGTCCGGCAGACTGACCCCTCAACCGTCGATACATTTGCCCGACAGGGTCTAGTATTTCTCCGCGCGGCTTTTCTGCACTGACGGAGAACGGGCTGAGCTCGGAGGGTTCGGTGAAGCCACCCTCAAGCTCCATAAAATGACTACGACCGTACTTAAGAGGCAGCTCGGGTATAATGCTAAGCAAGACAGAGGACTGCTTTGCTCTATCCATCATTTCGGTTTGTTGCTTATGTTCCGCCAGACGTAGCAGGTACCGATGGTGCGATGGCGGCTGAAATTCTCGGAGTTGAGGCAACTCGTTCAGAGCTTTAAGGTAGGCCTCTGAGCTACCAAGAGCAACCCGGGCAACCTTGATTTCTTCTTCTGAAACGTCACTGTTCTCAAGTCTCCTTCTCAGGTAGTCGCCTGCTTCATAAGGGTAGTTATAGAGTGCGTAATCAGCGAGCGCACCAGCAATGAAGCTGAGCAGCTCGTGCGAGCCTGAGTTCCGGCGAGCAGCTGACAGCAACAGTGCAGTAAGAGGTCGACTTGTCGCGACAAGTCCCGCGATGCGCTGTAGCGTGTGGACGGTAGCCTGCTCATCGAGTTTGTCCAGAACCGACTTACTAAGCGTCAGCCACGGCTGTGTCCCACTAGTGATGTCGTAGGTGGCGTGCACCACATCACGTGCTGCACGGTGTAGCCGCCGCTCAGAGGACGAAAACCAGCGCGTTATGGTCTCCTTAAGAGTCTCTGGATAGTGCCGCACTAGTTCGGCGAAGGCACCATGTAGCATTTCAGTAAGTTTGCCTTCTTCGTCGCCCGATCCATAGTGTCGACTGATCACCGTAGCTTCCATGAACTCGACTGCGAGGTTCGGGCTTTCTCTTGAAACGCGGTACATGGAGTGATCCAGGTTCTCCCATGTACCTACTTGGGAGGCCGGTGTCACGGCCAGATTCAGCAGTGCCTCTTTGAACCAGGTCTCCCCATGAGCTTCGTCGGCTTTCAGAAACAGAATCGAGGACACGTGTCCCCGAGTGGCTGGCTCTGGCCGTGTAGAGAGCTCAATCAGCGCCTTTGTGGCTTCCGGCTTTCGGCTAAGTATGTTGCCGTATGCTCCGGCTAGCGCGTAGTCGACCTCGGCGTCTGAAGCCGACCTTATGCGCTCAAGACGATTCCATGTAGTATCCAGCAAACAACCACGATCATCTTCAGAATAAGAGATGTGGCCTAGTGTGGCGATTCCAGCCCTCCTTACAGCAGGAGCGGCACTCTCGGTCAACTCGATCGCACGTCGATGGGCCTCGTGCAGATCAAATGCCGCAAAGCCGACCAAAATTGCCGGCAGGAAAGTAATGAGCTGTAAATTCGGATATTTTTTGAAGGTTTCATAGAGTTCATTGCCCTCCGCCCGAGAGCGGGACGCCAACTTCTCTACGGCGTTATACACGATCCCTGCTGCACCGTCGTTAGCTGTTGCCTCGGATACCGCCTCCAGTGTTTCAGCGAGGTTGTTGGCCTCGAACGCGAGCTCTGGTAGCGCCCCGCAGAAAGGGCTGTAGAGGTCCCAGAAGAGCCGATTTTGCGGGTTTCCATCTGTGGTTGCCCTCGCCAGCTCTCCGAGGCGCCCGATGATGTCTCTGCCGTGGTCACGGGCCAAGATGAGCAGTACGATCGTTGTCGCCTCACGCCCTCGGAAGTACTCCAAAATTCGATGTTGCGCCTCGACTAGCTCTCCGGCAAACCGATCAGGCTCGTCCCATTCCGATGTCATGACGGTAGCCACATGCTGGCTCAGGTACTCCTGCCTCACACTTGGGTCGGTGAAGGAGATCCCCTCACTCCCTCTCGCCAAATAGCCAAATTCCTCTGCAGCGCTCATGTCCGGAGCTGCGCTATCTACCTCGATAGGCTCTTCAACCTGCTCGTAAATAGCACCAGCAGCGTACTGTAGAGCCAAATGAGCCTCGGGGAGATCGTGCTCTATACGTCGCCATCGGGGAGTAGGGTCAGTCGCCAGTGTGGAATGATCCATAGGATGAATTTTACGCGCATCAGCACACAAAGCATCAGCGATTGGGGCCACCAGTGTGTCACTGACCAAAGTAGCCAGCGTAGCTCACTCATGTGCAACCGCCTTGAGAATGAAGCGCAAAACACAGCTTCGCCAAAATGGGGGTATGCGGGAAGAGGTGGGGGAGAGACGCATAGGTAGCCTACGGGCGCTCCTCACATTCCCGGAATCGCTTCCCGCATTCAAGTTCCCGAGTTTGTCTACGAGCACGGGTTCTAGGAAATCTACATCCAAGGGGGCACAAGGGGGAGACGTTCCGCGTGGACATATGCTAAATCTCCAAGCACTTCGGCATGATCATCGCTCTTGGTAGGTCATGGCGAACACCGCATCAGAGAGCCATCGGTGGAACGAGGCGTTGTCCGAGTACTGCTTGAACAGCTCGGTGTGGTCGGAGAGTAGCTCCATAACGGCCCTTTCGAGGGCGCGGTCGTGCTCGAGGCGAGCATTTTCCTTACCGGAGCTGGCGAGGGCGTTCTGGTAGGCCCTGTCGGCCAGAACCTTCGATGGTAACTCTTCGGCTATGACCTTCTTTATCTTGTCTTCGTCCTGCCACTCAATGTTGCCGAAGAGGTCGTTGAATTCCCGCAGGATGCTGCTCAGGTGTTCCATCTCGGGTTCAGGCTTTCCTGCGCCCTGTTCGGTCGGGACAGGGCCAATCTCTCCCTCGTCCTCGGAGAGTGCGATGGATAGCGATGAGTGGGCCTCCGCCCGGTAGCTCTCCAGGTCTATTGCCTCCAGTATGCCGCGAGAGAGGTCCTCCTCCTTGGGTGCCGGCAGCTTGGGTGTGAGCAGCGTCAGGAACACTGAGAGCCTCTCCCAGTCGGGGTTGGTGTACGGGAGTATCGTGCCCAGAAAGCTGTAGGTACGGACGAAAGCCTTTGCCTTGCTCTTGAACTCCACCTGTCCGTCTTCGTCGAGAACATCGACGTAGCGGCCCACACATGTATCCAGAATCGGGTCGAGACGTTCCCTGTCGGCGCCGGCGAGGTAGAGGGCGACGAGGTTGTACACCTCTTCTTCGGTGTATACCTGAGGGCTGTCAAGGTCGGACTTGAGGTCGTGCAGCTTGTCGGGGTCGGTCTCCTCTCCCAGGATAGTAGTGCGGTAGTAGGGTTCGAACGCCTTGCGAATAGTCTCTGCATCGTTGTAGAAGTCCAGGATGAAGGTGTCGTGCTTTCTGGGGTGGGCGCGATTGAGCCTGGAGAGGGTCTGAACCGCTTTGATGCCGGAGAGAGGCTTGTCCACGTACATCGTGTGCAGCAGAGGCTCATCGTAGCCGGTTTGGAATTTCTCCGCTACCACCAGGAAGCGGTAGGGGTCCTCGCGGAACCTCTCCGGGATCAGGTTACTCGCAAAGCTGTTCAAGGACGCTTCAGTCAGCTTCTCACCTCCGTACTCATACTCGCCGGAGAACGCCACAACAGCTTTGTAGGGGCTGCCGCGCTCGCGGAGGTAAGACTGGATGGCGCGGAAGTAGGTGATGGCGCGTTCTATGGAGCCGGTAGCCACCATCGCCCGCGCCTGACCGCCGACCTTGTTCTTGGCTAGGACCTGCTCGTGGAAGTGATCTACCATGATCTCGGCCTTGTGCCGGACGGCCTGCTCGTGGCCTTCGACGTAGAGCTTGAGTTTTTTCTGCGCCCTCTTGAGATCGAATAATGGGTCGTTCTCGGCTTGCTGCACGAGGCGATAGTAGCTGCGAACCGGCGTGTATTTGCCCAGCACGTCGAGGATGAAACCCTCTTGAGTGGCCTGCTTCATGGTGTAGGAGTGGAAGGGAACGTGCTTGACCCTGCCGTCTTCGACCTTCCGGGAGTCACCGAAGATCTCGAGCGTCTTGTTCTTCGGGGTGGCGGTGAAGGCGAAGTAGCTCGCGTTCGGGAGCATCTTGCGCGCCTCCATAACGCGGTTAACGGCGTCCTCTGGGGCGTCCTCACCCTCTTCCGCTCCGGAGAGGGCTATGTTCATAGCCCCGGCCGTGCGCCCGCCCTGGCTAGAGTGCGCCTCGTCGATGAGAATGGCGAATGAGCGCCCGCCATGCTCCGATCCGAGCTCGTCCAGGATAAACGGGAACTTCTGTACCGTGGTTATGATGATCTTCTTGCCGTCCGCCAGAAGACGCCGGAGGTCAGCGGCGCTGTCGGCGTGGCCCACAGTGGCCGAGACCTGGGCGAACTGCTTTATCGTTGCCTGCAGCTGACTATCGAGTACCAGGCGGTCGGTGACCACTATGACCGAATCGAAGATCGCGCGGCTGCCGGCCTCGAGCCCGACGAGCTGGTGGGCGAGCCAGGCTATGGAGTTGCTCTTGCCGCTGCCCGCCGAGTGCTGGATCAGGTAGCGTCTGCCGGCTCCGTGCTCCCTCGCGCTCGAGAGCAGCTTCCTGACCGCGTCGAGCTGGTGGTAACGGGGGAAGATCTGCGAGCGCTTCTTCCTTCCGGTTTTCGCCTCTCTCTCTTCCACGAGCTGGGCGTAGTTCTCGATGACGTCCGTGAGGCTCTCGCGAGTCAGAATCTCGCGCCACAGGTAGTCGGTCTTGATGCCTGCCGGGTTTGGCGAGTTGCCCGCCCCGTCATCATGGCCCTTGTTGAACGGCAAGAACCAAGAGGACTTGCCTTGCAGGTGCGTACAGAAACGCACCTCCTCCTCGTCGGCAGCGAAGTGCGCCAGGCACCGGCCGAGGTGGAACAGAGACTCCCTCGGATCCCGGTCCCGCTTGTACTGCTCGACGGCGTCCTCGACCGTCTGATGGGTCAGGCGGTTCTTCAGTTCGAAGGTTAAAAGTGGCAGACCGTTAATGAAGAGGACAAGGTCGAGGATGCCGGAGGACTTGTTATCCGAGCTATAGCGAACCTGTCGGGTGACGGAGAAGACGTTGGCATCGAAGAGCTTCCTGGCCTTTTCGTTACCTGTAGAAGGCCTCCCGTAGAATAAGTCGACCGAGGCCGGGCCGGTCTTTATGCCGCCTCGTAGCACCTCCACCACCCCGCGCTTTGCGACCTCGCCGCCAAGCCGATCCAGGAACTTCCGGAGCCGGGAGCCTCCTTCGTCCAGCCCTAGCTGCTCGACGACCTCGGGCTGGGTCGCCCGCAGAAAGAAGAGGAGCTTCGCGAGGTCCACGCAGAAATTGGGGTCGTAGTCCTTCGGGTCGCCCTGAAAATAGCCTCCGCCTGTCGAGCCTTGCCCTCCATGCGAGCCGGTCAAGGTAGAGACGACAAGGGTCTCAAGTCCCCTCTCGCTGGTATCAGAGGTTGACATCATCCACCCCCTCGGCCGCCAGCAGTTCCCCGTGACGGTCGTCATCCGGCTCGATCGGTAAGAGATTTTTATTCTCTTCCTCTATATCCGGCAGTTCAGCATCGCGCACGTCGAGCTTGCCGGTTACTACGTCGGAGACCAGGCGCGTACGGTATTCGCGGATGAGATCGATCTCTCGATGCGTCCGCTCTATAGCTTGGTTTATAGACCACGACTCCTCGAGGATAAAGGCTCTAATTTCTTGCTGCTCCTCAATCCTTGGAAGAGGGATCTGAATGTTCGAGAGTTCGAAAGTAGAAATTTCGGGAAATGTTGTTCCTTTTGCTAGGCTCTGAATCTCTAGCTTGAGCACATGCAGAAGATAATATCCATACTGAGAATCTAGTCGCTCCAAATGCGGGACGATTGCCTTACATCCTTGGTTCGTACACAACTCAAGTGCCGCTATGGCAAGATTTCCAACGGGCGCCCTAGATGTAATCACTATGCTGCCTGATGGAACTAACACTGTCGAGCAACTAGCGACTCCCTGTACCGTAATCCTGCGCGAAGAGTCGCTTAGAGTTTCTTTTTGAGCTACGTCCTCCGGAGTGACCCAGACAACATCGCCATTCCAGCACTCCAGCTGTTGGCTTGGAGGCGTGGAACCGCCTACGATCAGTCGCGCTGCAAACTTGAGTTTTGACACTTTCCAGTGCTCTGGTACTTCCGGTAACCAGTCGAGGCCGGTTCGCTTCATTGATATCTTGGGATCGAGCCCACGCGTTACAGCCTGCTGGATAATGCTTTGCTTCTGCTCGTTGAGACGCTCGATAAGCCGCTGCTTGGCCTGGATCCATTGCTGTAGTATGCGACCGTGAGCATCAAGGAAGTCGGCTATCCTCCGCTGCTCATTCGGTGGCGGCAAAGCCGAAGGCATTTGCTTGAATTCTTCCCAATAGAGTCGGTTGCGGTCACTAACTATCCCCCTCGAATACTTGTTGACCTCGTCCATATAGGCGTCTGTCCGAAATAGATAGCCATAGTAACGACTCTCCGCACCATGGTGCGGCCGGGCAACAACATAGGCTGGGCTTATCAAGCCATCGGTAGGAGCGCGTCCCACTGCGCCTTGCCACATTCGCATCATATTATAGGCGATGTCGCCCTCGACCGCCCGCTTGTACTGTCCGTAGTCACTCATCACCTGCTTACGGGTGAAATCATCCATGTTGCGGACTCGCACCCCAGTATTCAGGGATACCTCTAGGATCGGCAGTTCTGGATAACCGGTCTCGACCCTCTGAGCGAACATACCGCCGTTACGCCTAATTTCCCAGTGTTCCGGTACCTCCCCGAGCCACGGCAGCCCGGAATCCTTGTACTCGGGGTAGGGGTTGAGCTTTAGGCCCATCGCTCGCCTTCCGTCTCCACGAGGATCTGATCCAGGAGGCCTTCGGTCTCCCGCTCGATCTCGTCTATATCAGCCCGGATCTCCTCCAGGGTCCTCATCGGCTTCGGCTTGTAGAAGTGGCGGTTGAAGTTGAGTTCATACCCTGTCCGGGTCTTGGCGTCATCTATCCAGGCGTCCGGGGCATGTGGCAACACCTCCCGCTCGAAGAATGCCTCGATGCCTCCCTCCTCGAGCAGTGGCACCTCCTCGGTGTCGCGCAGCTCGGGGTCGGGCTCGTACTCCGCGACGCACATCGTGCCGTCCCGCGTCTCCTGGTAGCGACCGTAACTGGTGGCCGTCTCTAGCTTGCCGAGCTTATGTACCTTCTTGATAAGGGCTGCCGCCTCCTCGTCTCTCACCCCCAGCTCCGAGCGCAGCAGCTTCTTTCGCGTAGCGGGCAGCTTCAGGTTGTGGCGTTTGGCTTCCTCCTCGACGTCGGCCTCGAAGGCCTGCCAGTCGAGGTGCGGACCCTCTCCCAGCCTCTTCGCCACTGCCCGAACCGCCTCCGCGAGGATCTTCTCCTTCTCCCCGCAAGCCTCGTCGAATCGCCCCAGTGCCGCCCCGGATAGATCAGCGGCGAGGCGCAGGGGACGCTCTACGGTGATCTTCTTGTACCCGAAGGCCTCGTTGGAGAAGATCTTCGACTCTTCGCTCTCCTCGAAGTCCAAGAAAGTGTCCAGGATGCGCCGGATCTCCTCGCCGGTGAGCTCGCGGTTTCTCTCGCCCAGGTTCTTCCTGAGCGGCCTGTACCAGCCCGTGGCGTCTATGAGCTGGACCTTGCCCTTACGGTGGTCCGGCTTGCGGTTCGTCAACACCCAGACGTAGGTGGCGATGCCGGTGTTGTAGAAGATGCTCAGGGGGAGAGCGATGATCGCCTCTAGCCAATCATTCTCCAGAATCCAGCGGCGGATATTACTCTCCCCGCTGCCGGCGTCGCCGGTAAACAGAGAGGAGCCGTTATGCACCTCGGCGATGCGGCTGCCCAGAGGCGTGTCGTCCTTCATCTTGGCTAGCTTGTTGACCAGGAACATTAGCTGCCCGTCACTGGAGCGGGTCATGAGACTGAACACGGGGTCAGCGGCGTGCTCGGTCACGAACCGCAGGTCGCGGATGTTGCCCTTTCCGCCCATCCTCTCGAGGTCCGTTTTCCAGCTCTTGCCGTAGGGCGGATTCGAGAGCATGAAGTCGAACTCGCGAGCCGGAAAGCCGTCTTCGGATAAGGTAGAGCCCCTGACGAAGTTCTCGGCGTCCTCGCCCTCTCCCTTTAGCAGCAGGTCGGCCTTGGTTATAGCGTAGGTCTCGGGGTTGACCTCCTCGCCGAAGAGGTGGACGGAGACCTCCTTGCCGCGCTCCCTGGCTATCTCTCCCAGCCGCTCCTCGGCCACGGTGAGCATCCCGCCGGTGCCGCACGCCCCGTCGTAAAGCAAGTAGGTACCCGACTGTAGATCCTCTGCGATGGGAAACACGATCAGGTCGGCCATGAGCTCCACCACGTCGCGCGGCGTGAAGTGCTCTCCCGCTTCCTCATTGTTCTCCTCGTTGAAGCGCCGGATGAGCTCCTCGAAGATTGTGCCCATGGCATGATTGTCCAGATCGGCGAGCCTCGTGGAGCCGTCGCCGTTCAACACGGGGTGCGGGCTCAGGTTTATGCGGCTGTCGAGGAACTTCTCTATCAGGTGGCCGAGTATGTCCGCCTCGATCAGGGTGGGGATCTGGGCCCGGAAGTTGAACTTCTCGAGGATCTCCTGCACGTTGGGCGAGAAACCGTCCAGGTAGGCTTCGAAGTCCGCTCTGAGTTGCTGCGCCTTGCCCTTGGACCTCAGGTCGCGCAGGGTGAAAGGTGAGATATTGTAGAAGGCCTGCCCCGCCGCCTGCCGCAGCGCCGCATCTTGGTGGAGTATCTCTGCGGCGTCGAGCCTCTCCTTCATCGCGAGGACTTCCTTGTTGCTCGGCTCTAACACCGCGTCCAGACGCCGGATTACCGTCATGGGGAGGATGATATCCCGGTACTTGCCCCGCACGTACACGTCCCGCAAGACATCGTCAGCGATACCCCAGATAAAGTTTGCGATCCAGTTCAAGCGTGGTTGATCCACCGAAATCCTACTCCCCCAAGCCTCGCAATTTCCCGTGCCCCTCGACCCTGAGACAGTCCGGCCCCTGTAACTCGTGATGACACCCAATTGTAGCAACGCCGCCGAATACATCTGCTCGTAGACTGGAGAGGACCCTCATGGCCTCTCCGCTTCCCACTCACACCGCGGTGGGTCGCACCTGAGCCAGAGCCTCTCGCGGCCGGTCCTAGGACCGCGGCGAGCCCAGAAACCCAATCCGTCCACTATTCGGTGGTTGAAGGCCCAAGCCGCCTCCTCACAGGCGATATGCTCCAGCTCGGCGGCGTGACGTAACAGGGTACAGGTTCTCGCCGTAGGGACCTCCGGGTACAGGCACCGCAGCAGGTCCACCGAGGCCTGATCATCGGTGAGAAAGGTCCAGCCTCTAGTAATGGCTATCGCCGCGGCCTCTGCCTCGCCGTCGCCGAGCCGGATCCGGGAGCGTTTTATGTCCGGGCACCTCTGGCGTACCTCCTCGCGGATCTGCCGGCTGCGGAAGCGCAGCGCCAGGGCCACCTCCTCCTGCTCCGGCTCCACCTGCTCCCACAGATCCCCCGAGCGGACCGCGAACGACTGTACATGAGCCGCTATGTCCCGGTAGCCACTCTGCCCTAGAGTGGTCGCCCGGTACAGGGGCTGCAGGAACTCGGAGGAGGGCTTGGTACCTGCAAAGTCGGCTAGCAGGGTCTCGTCCCGGTGCAGGACGGCCGGGGAGAGAAAGACCGGCCTCCGGAGGAGCCGGTTCAGTAGAAGGGCGTTGCCGCTATGGACGAAGTTGTTGAGGAGGCTGGTGTCGGCGATACACCTGCGGCCGAGCGCCTCCTCTACCGTGTGCCCCTCCGCACTCACCACAGAAACTTCAGAAGGGCAACTCTTCGAACTCGCGGCGCTCCTCCTCGTCGGCCTCCGGGGGAGAGACGATCCAGCGGACGTACTCCTGCAGCACGTCCACGCCGACGTCAAGCACATCCGCCGCCTGCGCCACGGTCAGCTCGTCCCCTTCTAAGGCCTCGACCACGACCTCAACCACGGAGATCGGGTAGCGCTCGAAGTGCAAGGCGTCCGGCTCGGGCACCTCGAAGACCCCCGAATCGAGCCCGTGCCGCTGGGCCATTCGCCGGGGGCTGTAACCGCTGAGATCCTCGAACCTCTCCCGTTCGATCAGCCTCTCCTCCCTGAGGCGGTTGAGCAGGGTCGCATAGCTGACCCGGAAGTAGGAGGCCAGACGCAGCGCCTCATAGGCGTCCACCTCCCCGCCACCATGAGCGACCATCCCACGGAGCTCCTTCCCGGGAACCAGGAAATGCGCCGCGAAGGCGTTCGCGAACCTCTCCTCCGGCGCTCCGGACTCTACCCGACGGCAGACTATCCCGCCCGAAGGATAGTGGTGCAGGGCGTGGGCGAACTCGTGAGCCAGGGTAAAGGCCTGGCGGCCCAGGGTAGTATCCTCGTTGACCAAGATGCAGTAGCCGAGCCTCGGATGGTTGAAGAATGCCCCAGAGATACCGCCGCCATCCAAGCCCAACGGCCCAAGCGAAGCCCGGTACACCAGTATCCCCTCATTGTCCAAGAAGGCATAGAGGCTGGGAATCGCGTCCCGCCCTAGCCCGTACTCCTCGCGCGCCCTCGCTGCCAACTTCGGCGCCCTGCGGGCGTCGGTGACGTAGCCTTCGTCCAACGCGCGACGCGGCTTGCCGGGGCCGGTGAGCCTATCCTCCATGCCGAGGTCCTCTAGAAGCTCGGCCCAGTCGTCGAGGAAGTCCAGCCACCGCCTTATCTTCACCATGGCCTCCGGGCTCTCCTCCAAGCCCCTGAAAATCACCTGCTTCTCGTGGCCCTCCTCGAGCTCCGCCTGCCCCAGCAGGTACTCCGCACTCACCCCATAGAGGCTCGCCAGGTTCTCGACCTGCTTGACGTTCGGGTTGCGGCTACCACCCTCCCACATGGAGACAAGCTCCCTGGGAACACCCACGGCGCGAGCCGCCTGTCCCTGGTTAAGAGACACCCGCTCCCTGCTCTTTCTGAGTCGCTCCTCAACGCCCACGGCTCACCTCTCCCATGTACTCCTCTGGACTGAAATGTTACCCAAAAACCTGTATAAAGTAAACACTCAATGCGCCATTAAAATAGGGCTTTTGCATTTTTAGTTACCTCTTAAGTTTAGCTTTCTCTTGTACATATGGAGTGAACATGTTAACTTACTTCGGATACTCAAGGTGGTCAGACAAGATCGACGGAAAGGTGGTGAGCACAGAGGATATTCAAAAGAAAAAGGGGTTTCGAGCGGTAACTCGAAACCCCTCGGATAATCCAGGCAGGTTGGTTGCACCCGGACAGTTTGGATAAGGCGTTAGCCTAACCGGTATCGCTCCTTCCTGCAAGCCATGTCGAAAACGGGACGGGACCGTCTAGCCATTACGACCGCGTGCACTGCGGGTGGCCTACCCTAGCAACGATTGCGTACCGAACCGGGCATGGTCTCGCTTTAACCCGGCACTGATACAGGCTAGAGAACGCCAGGTTCTCGGCAGAGACAGGAAGGATACGGAAGATGGGTTGGGACTACGACCAGAGCATAGAGCGGATCCAGCGCCACCTCGACAACATGGGCGAGATAGAGGTCCAGAAGCTCAAACGCGAGGCGGACCTCGAAAGTCTGCTTTCGGAGACCGTTTGCCGGGAGATTTATGGGGCCCACGTCTACCTCGGGGTCTCCAACTTCGCAGCCCTGGCATCGGACGACACCTATTCCAAGGACGACTACAAGCGCCTCGTCCGCAGCCTCCATATATACCAGCGCGAGGTATCGCGGATAGTGGAGCGGGACGAGCTATTCGGCGGCCTCCGGGTGCACTTTCAGGGCCCAAAGCTACACGCCCTATTCTATCGGCCCATCGACGACGGCCAGGAGCTGGCCTCCCGCGCGGTGCTGTTGCAGCTGGTGCTCAAGGACTTCTCGGAGAATGTCTTCAACCCCTGCTTTCCAGACTACGAACCATTCTCCATCGCGGGCGGGGCCGACATCGGGGACGTCATCGGTACCAAGAACGGCTCCAAGGGTGACCGTGAGATGTTGTTCCTGGGCTCCGCCGCAAACCGCGCCGCTAAGATCATGAGTTCTTCCGGGCGCTACAGGCTGACCGGCGATATGTACGACGTCCTGCCGGAAGACCTCAAGGAAGTCTGTACCGAAGTGGCGAACGATCTGTACCGGATCAAGCCGGTGTCTCAGGACCTCCTCGACGAACTTCTCGGCGCGAGGGAGCTCGGTTGGAACCGGGAGAAGAGCCTGGCCAGGGTAAAGGAGGATAAGAAGAAGCTGCCGCTCACGGACATCTCCTACGGGTCGGCTAAGAAGCTCATCGACCTTGACTCGCTTAGCATCCACAATAACAAGAGAGTGCTGGCGGCCTCCGTATTCGCCGACGTATCAGGCTTCACCGCTTACGTGGAAGAAGCCGAGACGGAGGCGGAGCATGGGGAGGCTCTTCGGGTCTTCCACGTCATCCGTAGGGAGCTCGCGGCTGTCGTGAAGGGCGACTATGAAGGGCTTCGGATCCAGTTTCAGGGCGACCGGATACAGGCGCTCTTCCACCTCCCTGAAGATGACCAGGAAGGAGTCGCAGCGGAGGCGATCGAGGCGGCCGTGGGGCTGCAGTCCTCTATGGAGCACGCAATCAAGGAGTTACTACCCGAGGCGGGTGACCTTGATCTGGCGGTTGGTGTCGACCTAGGAACTACCCTGGTCTCCAAGCTGGGAACCAGGGGACATCGGGACAGGATCTGCGTTGGCATGCCCGTAGAGAACGCCTCGGAACTCGAAGAACGGATCAAAGGCGGCCGGATCGCCATCACCTCCAATACCTACAAGGCCCTGCCTGCTAATCTCGGCGAGCACTTCTCGTACGACTCTGGTGCCCGGTGCTACGTAGCGTACGGGTTGACCATGGAAACGCTGGATCTCGCGAAGAGAAAAAGAGACTACGAGAGTAGTAAAACAGCCCGGGTCACGACCGGGATAGCAGGGGCCTTGGTCGCTGGAGCCGCTACAGCGGCGTGGGCCAAGAAGAAGGGGAGGGAGGAGAAAGATGCCAGGGAGATCAAGCCTTCGCCCTCTTACTACGGCCGCGATTAGCCGCAGGAGGCCCTGGTACGAGCGTGATGGGGGTCTCCGGCTCGCTCGCGACAGAGCCCTCGTCCACGAGCACTACCCGGAGTTAAACTATCACGTAGACGATTACTCCGGGCGGGTGCAGCTTCAAGGAACTATGACGCTCCGTACCGAATCGGGCGTACCGAAGAGATTCCGTGTTTGCGTCAAGTTTCCGGAAGACTACCCTGACCGAGAGCCCAGGATTTACGAGACCGGGGGCAGGTTTCCTCGCGAACCCGACCGGCACATGCTACCCGACGGACTGTGTTGTCTCTGGCTGAGGCCCGAGTCCAAGTGGAACACCGAAGACCCCGATTGCCTGTTACCTTTTTTGGACGAGGCATTACTATTTTTCGAGCGGCAGCTCATCCACGAGATGTATCCTGACGAGCCCTGGCCCGGAGGAGAGCGAAGCCACGGGATACAAGGCTACAGGGATTACGTACGTGAGCTACTAGGCGACGATGAAAGCTTGCTCTCAGCCCTTTCTCCAGTTTTAGCCGGCACCTCCAACTTGGGCCGCAATGTTTACTGCCCATGCGGAAGCGGCGCGAAGTATAAGAAGTGTTGCCTATCGCGGGTTGAAGAGATTGAGAGCCGTGTCGGTCGCAACGTCCTCCTTCTCGCGCTTAGCGGTAGAGGAGAAGTATGAGCGAGACCCAGATAACTAAACAGGAACAGCTAGAGGCCGCCGAGAGGAGGCTTGATAGGCTCTTCGATTGGGTTGGTCGCTCCGACACGAAGTTTTCTATCATTCTAGGGGTGGACACCGGTATGCTAGGTTTCCTTGCAACATCCGCTCCGGCGAGTGCATCGGTGCCCGTAATCTCCATCATTCTCGCCGTTGTGTCTGTATTGTTGTTAGTGGCGAGCCTCATCTTCATCTATCGTGGGACGTACCCTCGCACGCGGGGACCAGGGGCATCGCTAATTTACTTTGGCTCCATCGCCGGTGAAGAGTTGGCAAACTTCAGGCAGAGATTCCGGGGATGCGATGCAGATGATCATCTGGATGACGTGTTGGAGCAGGTGCATCGTAACTCCGAAATATTGGATAGCAAGTTCAAAGAACTGCAGCGAGCTTACCGCTGCCTGCTAGCCGCCATATTGCCGTGGGCGAGCGCCCTGTACCTGTTTGGAGTATTTCCACCACCCGTGTAAACGGTTCTCTCAACGTGCGTTAAACAGTTCCTCACTGTAGGCCGGCAATCAGTGTGCGCGCAATTGTTGCGACGCTTAGGGACCAGACGAAGTTCAATAGTGTACCCCCGAGAAAATATCCTGGATCTCGCGCAATTTCCTCTCGGCGGACCAAAGCCTTCGCAGCAAATATAAGTGCGAGACCTGTTTCTGCTTGAATGAAGATGAAGGTGACAATTATTATATTTTCGCACTTCCCTATAATGTTTCCTAAATGACGCCGTTCTACAGTTGAATGCTCATTGCCATCCCCTTGTGCAGGTTGCGCTGAAGCGGAAGGCGAAACAAACCTAGTGACTATGTGCGTACTGACGGCGAGCGTAAGAACGTAGGTACCTACAATAATCAAGATTTTGCATTTGGTTGACTCAACTAGTGGAGGGATAATTATTGTAGCCACTTCCGTCATCCGCTATACGTATGTGCGCATGAACTTAGCGCGTGCTGGATGGCGTTCCGTGCCATGGTCAACTCACTGAGGTGTCCTGATCTTATGGCTTGTGAAAGAGCTTGCTGACTCTGACCAATTTGGGCAGCAACTTGCTTCTGAGTCGGGCTCGCACCATTGAGTGGACGGTACTCTCTAATTGCACGAGCAATCTTTGGAGTCCAGTCGCGCATGACAGCCTGAGATAGCATTCCTGAAGCTTCTATCAGGTGCTCAGTATAAGTCCGAGATAGATGGAGGTTAACAGAGAAAAGTATATCCTCATGAGAACCACGATCTAAAGCATCAGCGGCGTAGTGAAAAGCAGGGCCGTCCATGTCTGAGGCTCGTCCACTGCTGCCCCATACGTCGATAGTTCCGTTACCTAGGCCGAAACGGAACATAGCAGGCCACAATAACAAATTTACAAAGTAGACGATATCGAACGCACGATCTGGCTCATGTAGGAGAGCCGACACTTCATCAAGACCTCTTGTTGTCTCTAGTGGGGCTATAAAGACTGGCCTGAAGTGATGGTTGACCGTGTGTAGCACATACTCAACTTGTTCAGCTAGATTCGAGCGACTAGGTTGCTTCCTTGATCCTACAAGATCGCCAACGAGTGCGAAGTATTTACCGTTCATACAGGTAAGTCTAGTGTGCATTGGGGCTGCTTACAATCCCCACGGCTTGTTTTATGGTTTACAAGTCACAAGACCTGTAAACCATTCCGGTGCATTTGTACAGAGTGGCTTGATCGCCTTCACTAGTATGGTCTTCTCCGATAGGTCTTCCTAGTCATTCATGGGCCCTACCAACCCACCAAGCGGCTCTAGCTATCTCGATCGGGGCTCTCAGGACTCACGCCTATCCAGAGCCGCTGCTCTCGCTCTCGAAGTAGGGCACGTGCACGTGGCTAGCGGACTCTCTTGGCACGCTCCTCCTATGGTCCAGACAGACTAACCCATCTACACATGACTGTCACAAAACCGGCGAGAGGCACCAACTCACTCGACGTTTGGGAATACCATACTCACTTCTACAGTGCCTCAATAGACATATAACGCTAAATAGCTCCTCTCAGATTGCCCTGTGAGCGCCTCGGAGAGGTGGAGTAAGGGTGTAGTACCCCGAAAATCCTGCCAAAAGCCGCCCTCGATCTCGCTTACTGGCGCTCTCATTCAGGAGAACCCGAGGTAGGTTGCCGAGGACTCGGTAGGGCGGGCGTGCAGGTAGCGGCCTGTGGTAGCTATTGAGGAGTGTCCGAGTGTGGCCCTGACCAGGTGGAGCGGGGCGCCGCTATCTGAGGAGTGTGAGGCGTGGGCGTGTCTTAGGTCGTGTGGGCTTACCTCTACCTCCAGTCCCGCATCCTTGCCGGCTCTGGCTACTATCCTCCGGACCTGAGATCCGTCTAGATGTCCGCCCTTCTTGCGGCTACGGAACACGGGATCTTCTGGCGCCCGTCCCTGACGGAGCGCGGACACTTCCCGGTGGATGCTCACGGGCAAGAGCACGTTCCGGGTCTTTCCGCCCTTGCCGAAGATCGTGATCTGGCCCCGGCCGAACTCCAATTCGTCCCGATCAGAGACGTCTCGCCACTTCAGACCAGTAGCTTCGGCGCTCCTGAGACCGGCGGCGTACATTAGCTTGAGCATGGCGCCGTCTCTTTTAGAGCGCCGTTTCGCGGCGGCGATCATGTCGTGGACCTCGGAGACCGATAAGAGCTTCTCTGCGAGATCATCCTTGCGAGGCGGCACCTTTAGAGGCTTGGTGACCTCGAACTGAAGGTAGCCCACGTCGTGGGCGAACGAGAACAGGGACTTCAAAGCGGCGATGGTCCTGGCGTGGGTCGCTGGCGCTACGGCTTCGTCTAGAAGGTCGGAGAACTCTTGGAGATCAGCAAGCGTGACGGAAGCGAGAGGCTTACCGCCGGTAAAGTCGAATAGCTTTGCGAGATCACCCTCGTAAGCCTTCCGAGTGGTCTGGGATTTCCCGTGCAGCCAGAGCTCCACGAGCCGTTCGTCAGTCTGGGCGCCGGACGGACCTGTTGGAACTCTCGTATCCGGCATGGAGATGACAGCCCCTCTGGGCTCGTACGAGGCTGGCACCGGTGCTCTCCCCGGGTCATGCTCGCTCATGATCCCTGCCTCCTGCCAACGACATTATCCAGCTACCTCCGGATCACTTCCGCACCCTCAAGTCCATCCCAGACGCCATCGGTGGTTAGCGCCGCCACTCCTAAAGAATTTGCCAGAGCAAGGCAAGCCCTGTCTCCAAGAGACAACCCCCGGTCCTTCGTCGCGGGCCTCATCTCTCCAGCCACGTGAGCCAGCTCCTCATCAAAGGGATGTACTGTCGGGGCCAGGGCGTCCACGGCCTGCCGGCACTCCGACCGGCTAAACCCGGCCTCAGCGAGCTTCGCTGAGACCTCAGAGACGTTCACCGCCCCAATCCTGACCTCGGCGCCGCGTATCCTCTCGCGGATCTCATCCTGACCCGGCTCGCCGTAGAGTAGAGCGAGCACCGCCGATGCATCCAGGACCACAGAGTTCCCGGCGCTCCGGGACCCACCGGCGGCCTCAGCCATTATCGGTTTTACCGGTCTCCGCAGCGCTCTCGCGTCGTTCTTCTTCCCTACGCTCGGTGATAAGCTCCCCAGACAGATTACGGCCCTCGCCGACCTTCTCGCGCACCATTCGCTGCACGCGATCTATAGCAGCCTCGCGCGACTGGATGGTGATTGCGCCGCTCTCTAGGCCAACAAGCACCTCATCACCCTCGGAGAGTCCCAGAGACCTCCGGTGCTCCGCAGGTATATTCAAACGCCCACCGCGTCCTATAGTGGTCTTGATCTCATCCATGACCTTATATTAGCGGTTTTACATTTAAGGAGCAAGGTGCACTTTTTGTTCTACTGGTCCTAACTGGAGATAATGAGGTCCGCGAATCCTAAACGATCCTCAAAACGAATATTGAGGAGTAAATTAGTTATTGCACCCTGCAAGATTTACGAATGCACAATAAGGTATCTTATCGTGTATTCAAAAAGCGGCTGTTCCGCACGATTTCAAGACACCAAATTACGTGTAAACTTGTTTTAAGTGCATTACATTTTTTGTGATGTATATCCATTTGTGGAATACTTCAGAGGTGTAGCACCAATTAACGCGTGGGGAGGTTGGTCGTATGGAGAAGACGGAGAGACAGAACGTCACGGTCTCGGTGCCTTCGGGGCTGGTACGGCAGGCCCGAATCATCGCGGCCGAGCGCGGCACCTCGGTATCGGCGATGCTCTCTGACATGCTCGAGGAGCTCGTGGAGTCCGAGCACGGCTACCGGCAGGCCGAGCAAAGGAGCCTGGCGCTGCTTTCTGAAGGATTCGACCTCGGCACGATCGGAGACATATCCGTCTCGCGTGAGGAGCTGCATGAGCGCGGTGTCTAATATAGAGGGTGCCTCAGCCGTAACCGAGCAGCGGGTGTTCGTGGATACTAACGTGCTGGTCTACGCCTACGACCTGAGCGCCGGGGAGAAGCATGAGCGTGCCCGGAAGATGGTCGAGGAGCTGTGGCGGACGCGGACTGGGTGCATCAGCGTGCAGGTCCTGCAGGAGTTCTTCGTGAATGTCACCCGCAAGATCCCAAAGCCTCTCTCCACCGCACAGGCCAAGGAGATAGTCTCCGACCTCGGACACTGGAAGATGCATTCCCCATCCGCCCGGGATGTGGTCGAGGCCATAGACCTGCACGAGCGTCTCTCGCTCTCTTTCTGGGACGGCATGATCTTGCGCAGCGCCGCCTCTTTGGGTTGCACCGTCCTCTACACGGAGGACCTGAACACCGGACAGTCCTACGATGGCATCAGGACGGAGAACCCTTTTTCGACCCCGTAGTCCTAGACCGATCATATGCCTGACCTACCGCAGCAGATAACCGTAGATGACGTCACGCTCACCCTGGCGGTAGAGCGAAAGCGCGTGAAGAACGTCAACGCCCGGCTTCGCGGCTCCACACTCTATATCAGCGCCCCGCCGAGTATGTCTTCGGAGCGTATGGAGACTATAGTCGCAGATCTTGCCCGCAAGCTGCTACGCCGAGAGCAAGCAAGGCGCGCAAACAACGAGGAGGAAGCGCTCGCCCTGGCTTCCAAGGTGGCTGGCCGTTTCCCGCAACCGCCACAGATCGAGAGGTCTCTCTTCGTCACCAACCAACGGACACGCTGGGGCAGCTACAGCCAGAAAACGAATACGGTCCGCCTGAACGCTGCCCTGCGCAAGATGCCCCGGTGGGTGCTGGAAGCGGTAGTCGCCCACGAGCTCGCCCACGCCATCCACCCCGATCACTCCCCCGCTTTCTGGGAGCTGCTCCATAGCGTATGCCCGGAGACCGGGCGGGCTATGGCCTTCCTGGAAGGCGTTGGATGGTTGGCCACGCAATGGGAGAACATGTCTTGGGCGGAGCTGGCCCAGCTTACTGGAGCCGAGGGCCCGAGGGTAGACACGTGACTACGTAGCGTTCTTTCGCGCTCTATCCGGCCGTTATTACTGGTTGCTAGATATTGCTTCAAGCACCTTTAGTGTAGCTCTACAGTCTCCGAGTGCCGAGTGATCTCCGCCCGGCAGTTTCTGACTTTTATAGCCGCCGCGCTTGCCGGGCTCCCCAACATACTGGCTATACCAACCCATGGCGCACTCCCAGGCAGGTAGGTATCTACCCGAGAGCATTCCTCGGGCTCCGAGCATGCCTATCTCCGTGTCGAACACCCTGCGGTAGTAACGGGCGTTATATACGACAACTCGCCTGCCTTTGATCGCGTCCAGGATGTCAGGGTAGATGTCTTTGAAGCTTGGTGAGTCAGCAAGAGTCTCTTTGGTGTAGCCGTGGACCTTTGCGGCGCCGGGCTCTATTGGCGGCTTCGGCCGGATGGTGGTGTTTATTAGAGGCTCGCCTTCAGGGTCTGCTACTGCTACCTCGACGAAACCTACCGGACTTTTTAGGCCCGTGGTCTCGGAGTCGAGCACCACGAACTCCTTGCCGGAGAGTAGCTCTCTGGCCCAGCGGGACGCCTTCTTCTCACCCAGACTATCCATCTAAGGTATCGTCCAGTCTTCTAGCCTCAGTCCGGACACACGCTCAAACTCGCGGGTGTTGTTGGTCACGAGAGTCGCGTCGAGGCTCCGGGCGTGCGCGGCGATCAAGGTATCGAGCGGTCCAATCGGTGTTCCCATTCTCTCCAGAGCCGACCGGATGAGACCGTATTCTTTAGTGACCTCCGCGCTAAAGTCCATAATCTCTATAGGCAGGAGGAACCGTTCCAGCGCTTGCGTATTTTGTTCGGGGCGCGAGCTCTTCTCGGCGCCGTAGCGAAGCTCCGAGACCGTGATGACCGAAACCCCGATCTCGCCGACCTCGAACTCGTCGAACCTGTGCAGAGCACCCGCCGGGCGCTGGCGTATCAAGTATATGCACATATTCGTATCCAGGAGGTGGCTCAGTCGCATGATAGGCGGCCCACCCTACTATACAGCTCATTCAACCTAGACCATCACTCAGCATCAACCGAACAGCGGCTCACGGTCCTGCTGCTGTGGCGGCTGACCCCTCTCTTGCATAAAATCTTCCGAGAACTCTCCCAGGCTATCGTAGAGCGTACGCCACGAGTCCTCACGTGGAAGCAGCACGACCGCCTCCCCCACCTTCTTGATGAAGACCTCCTCCCCCTCGAAGCGGAACTCCTTTGGCAACCTTACCGCCTGGCTGCGGCCACTCTTGAAGAGCCGGGCTGTGTCCACGCCGAACCTCCTAATGGTATATATTATTAGTGTATACCAACACTCCCAGTTTTTTCGACGTTTTTTGCTGGTGCGCGGCGAACTCGGACCAAAGTCCCCACTACTGCACGGACTTGACCGCTGTACAATAGATCATCATGGAGAATGTAGGTCGGGACCGCACAGGCGACTCTCCGGACATAGAAGCCGCCGGGAACCCCGAGGACGCGAAACCCGAGCCGCATACCGCGCCCGCCTCGCACGAGATCCAGGAGGCCAGCGACCTCCTGAAGGTCGTAGGTGACCGTACCCGGATGCGCATACTCTGTGCTCTGCTAGAAAAAGAGCTCTCGGTAAGCGAACTCCAACAGACCCTCGAGATGGGCCAGTCTGCCGTCTCCCATCAGCTCCGTACCCTCCGCGACGCCAACCTGGTCAAGTACCGCAGGGAGTGGAAGACGGTCTATTACTCTCTGGCCGACCACCACGTCCGCGACTTCCTTAGCGTCGTGGTGGAACACATCCGCCACGACTAACCCGTCCAGGGGCCTGACGCCTATACTACCGAAAGCCTCCTGCCTCCCGGCAACAACATAAACCTACGTCCGAACACCCGAAGAGAGCCTCGGGCTCCTCGTGCCACGAGAACCCGGAGCTTGACATCCTTTTCAAATGAGTGTACGTTCATGTTATAGATAAAATGAACATTTGCTCATGTGATTGGACTACCACGGGCAAAGGAGGCGGGTATGAAGCCCAGCAGAGTCGGCAAGCGGAAAGTGCGGCGTAAGGACTATTCCGCAGATGCTCCTCAGGGTCGCGGGGAGCCGTGGCTCGGTCGGTGGGGACGAGCATGCGCTCGGCGACCATGGACCGTCATAGGGGTGTGGGCGCTTCTGGTTGCGGGATCGGTGATGGTCTACCCGCATTTCGTAGAGCGCCAGACCGCGGCGACCTTCGACGTGCCGGGCAGCGAGTCCGACCGCGCCGAGGAGATTCTAGCCGAGCAGTTCCCCGAGCTCGGTGACGAGCAGGACGTCGTGGTCTTCCAGTCGGAAGAACTGGCCGCAGATGATCCTGCCTACCAGGGTGAGATATCGGACGTGCTCGACAGGCTGCGGCAGCGGTCGGAGGTGGAACGGGTGGTTCCGCCCACCGGCGGCGATGGCACCGGGATGGTGAGTGCGGACGGGCAAACCGCGGTAGCCTCCGTGACTCTCGCCGGCAACCAGACCAGCCTGCAACAGAGCGCCCCGAGGCTGCAGCAGATCGTAGGGGAAGCGGCGGACGGACGCGTGAGCGCCTACCTGGTCGGCTACTCGCCTTTGTACGACGAGCTCATAGAGCAGGAGAACGCGAGCACGGCGCGGGCCGAGAGCATCGGCGTCCCCGTGGCGCTCGGGATTCTTCTGCTAGCCACGGGTGCGGTGGTCGCGGCTAGCCTACCGCTCGTATTGGCTGTGGCCGGCGTGGTCCTCTCCTTCGGGGTGCTCGGAGCGGTAAGCTACGCTACCACCATCGACAGCCTCCTCTCGACCGTGGTGCCGATGATCGGGCTGGGCGTTGGAATAGACTACGCGCTGTTCATCGTGAGCCGCTTCCGCGAGGAGCTGATGCGCCGGAGGACCCCTGAGGAGCGGCCGNNGAGATATTTGCAAATCTTGTGGATCGAGGTCGGGTCACGCGGCGACCTTCTCCTCGCTTCCTTCTATCAGCTCTCCGTTTCTGAACTTCGCTCCGGCCCTAACCAGCGCCACCAGATGAGATCCGTTTAGCCTGCGCCACCTCCCCTCGGCTGCCTCCATCAGCTTGAAGATCATCGCCAAGCCCGCCCGCCGTGAGCCCGGCCCCTTTGTGATGTCGGTCCTCGCACGCACCGGACTGAAAACCGACTCTATCGGGTTGGATGTACGCAGATGCCTCCAATGCTCGGCCGGGTAATCGTAGAAGGCCAGCAGGGCTTCCTTGTCGGAGACGATCTTCTGTACCGCCTTCGGCCACTTCGCCGAAAACTCCATCGAGAACTCCTTGATGGCCTCCTCGGCGTGCTTTTTGTCCTCGGCCTCGGTGATCTCACGGATCGCCGCCTTCGCCCGTGAGTGGACGCTCTTGGGCATAGCATCGAGAACATTTCTAGTTTTATGGACCCAGTCCCGGCCATGACGAGTCTGTGGGAACACGTCGCGGATGGCGTTCCAGAAACCTAAAGCCCCGTCTCCTACCGCAAGCTCGGGCGCTCTCATCCCGCGTTTCTTGAGGTCTCTGAGCAACTCGGCCCAGCTCTCGGTAGACTCGCGGTAGCCATCAGCCAGCGCCACCAGCTCTTTAGAGCCGTCCGGGCGAGCGCCGACCACAACCAGGCAACACAGCCGATCATCGCCGCCGAGTCTTACGCCGGTGTGGATGCCGTCCACCCAGACGTAGACGTAGTCTCTGGGGGAAAGGTCGCGTCTCATAAAGTGTTCGCGCTCAGTCTGCCACTGCTCGGTCAATCGGGTAACCGTCGTGGCGGATAGCCCCGCCTCGGTGCCGAAGAACTCTTCGAGGGCGGGCACGAAGTCCCCGCTCGAAAGCCCATGCAAGTACAGCAAGGGCAGTACCTCGGTAACCTTCGGCGAGCGGCGCATATAGGGTGGGAGAATCACGCTCTTGAATCTCTGGCGATTGCCGTTCTCGTCCACCCGCCTGTCATTGATCCTGGGAGCCTTGACCTCAACCGATCCTGCTCCGCAGACGACCTCTCGCTCGTTGGCGTGGCCGTTTCTCACCACCAGGGCATGTCCCTGCTCGTCGCGCTCTCCGCGGGCCGCCTCGATGTAGTCGGCTACTTCCGCTTCGAGGGCTTCGGCGAGCATCCTACGTGCTCCCTGGCGAGCCAGTTCGTCGAGATCGAGCAGACTTTGGAGTCCCTGTTCGCGGTCCTCGCCGTCCTGATGTAGTGTGTCCATTGCGGTGTATCCTTCCCACCGGCGTTCGTGCGCCGGGTCTTTGCTGATTGCTTACAGGGAAGGTACACCGCGTGCCTTTCAAACGCCCGATCCACAACTTCTACTTATACCTC